>CANJIC010000083.1 GCA_947474205.1 Planctomycetaceae bacterium
CGCCATTGACCGGTTTCAGAAATGGGCATCACTGTCCATGGTTCCTCGCCCAACTTTGAAAGCAATCGCCAACGAACTTCATCGGGGCGCGTTCCATTGCCAATCACTTGCGCGGCCCACTCGCGGCCGTCCCATGAGATGGCTGGAAAATTCACGCGGTGCTTTCCAAAAAGTGTTCCACCAACAAACCACGCCAATGCCGCCGCAAGCACCACGAAGATGGCTGCGCGTACAAGTAAATTTCGAAATGCAAGTGTGGCTTGTCCCATTGAATGTCTTTCGGAGCGTGATCTTAGTCGTATTTGCAAAACAAATTGAAATTTCTCAGCGTGCGATCCATCCTAAATAAATAGCCCAGCAAAAACTTCCAGCCACCACAATTCGCCACCAGCCAAAGAGCGCCAATGTGTGGTTTCCCAGCCATTTCACAAGCAATTTTACGCTTATGGCCGCGCTGATTGTGGCCGTGACAAGTCCCACAATAATTGGAAGTGGCCCGCCCAAATTTGCCACAAATTGTTGGAGTGTTGTTGATTCCCCATGGAACACATCCCAACTTTCCTTCAGCGACGCCGCGCCCAAGGTGGGCAAGCCCAACAAGAACGCAAACTCCGCAGCCGCCACGGGTGGCAGTCCAACCAACATTCCTCCAAGCAATGTCACCAGTGAGCGGCTGGTTCCCGGCATCATTGCCAACACTTGCATCATGCCAATGATCAACGCGCCCTTGAGCGTGAGTCGCGCCAACGCGTCGCCTGGCTCATAGTGCTGCTCGATTTTTTTCTGGTTCCAACTCTTCAGCAACACCATGGCCACGCCACCAACCAACAGCGCCGCCACAACGGGTCCAGGGAAAAATAAATGCGCCTTGATGGTCTTGCGAAATACCAAGCCAATGATGGCCGCGGGCATGAACGCAATCACAAGTTTCACCAACAATCCAAAACCAATTTTTGATTCCCGAGTGGCCAACTGCGGCAGCACCACGCCCACGCACCCTTGCGCCATGGTGCGTAATCTTTTCCAGTACAAACCCGCCACGGCTAAAATTGCGCCGCCTTGAATGATGATTTCAAATTGATCCAGCGACTCCTTTATGGACGCCATATCGGCGCCGTGTTCGTCCTTGCCAAGGCCAAGCACGGAGGCCGCCAGAATGAGATGCCCGGTGCTGCTTACGGGTAAATATTCCGTCACGCCTTCAACAATTCCAAGGATAATCGCGTCAAATACGGTCATTTTTGTTCTTCCTTCAGCCAAGGGATCAGCTCTCGCACCGCGCGACCCGCGGCTTCAATTGGATGTTGCAGCGCGGCCTCCTGCATTTTTTTCAAGCGCGCAAATCCATCATCCGCGTCGCGTTGAAAGCGCGCCGCAAAGGTTCCATCTTGCACGGAATTGAGAATGCGTTTGAAGTCCGCCCGCAATTGCTCGGTCAACAAAATATGTTCCGCGTCAAACGCGCCAAACTCCGCCGTGGTGCTGATCGCGTCGCGCATGCCCGATGGTCCACGCGCGTACATCAAGTCCGCGACCTGTTTCAGTTCATGACAACATTCAATGTATGCAAGCATTGGCGGATAGCCCGCCTCCACTAAAGTTTCATACGCCACTTTCACCAGCGCCAACATTCCGCCGCACAGAACGGATTGTTCGCCAAATAAATCCGTCTCCGCCTCGGCGGCAAAAGTTGTTTCAATAATCGCCGCGCGCAGTGAACCAATTCCATTGGCCCACGCAAGTCCAAGCGCGCGCGTGTTGCTTGCGTTCACGCCGCCCGCATGCACCGCAAACAAACTGGGAATTCCCTGACCCATGACAAAGCGATCGCGCACTGTCTTGCCCGGACCCTTGGGCGCCACCATTACCACGCCAATGTGGGCGGGGGGCTTGACCATGCCAAAGCGAATAGAGAAGCCATGCAAAAATCCCACCACGGCATGCGGCGCAAGGTTGGGCTGAATAGCCGAATGCCACATTTTTCCATGAATTTCATCGGGCAAAGCCACAATCACCAAATCCGCATTTTCAACGGCTTTGGCGCTTGAAAGCACCTCAAATCCAGCTGCTTTGGCCGCCGCACAACCACGGGTGCCAGGCTCGCTACCAACCCGCACCAGAACGCCGCTGTCGCGCAAATTTTGTGCGTGTGCTTGCCCCTGATTTCCATAACCCAATATGCAAACTGACTTTCCATTGAGCGGCGCAAGCGGTGCATCGGCTTCATTTTGAATAATTATCGCCTCTTGGGGCGTGTTGTTTGGCATCGACACCATGGCAGAGTACAAAAAAGCCAAAAAACTTGTCGCATTTTGGGATTCTTATTTGGTTATGCCAAATTAAATAGCACACTCCATGCATGTCCAATTTGTGTGCCAAATGTTTAGACAAGTTTAAGTTTCCAACATCTTTCGACCGATAACAGCCGTATGACACTTAAGAACTGTATGCAAGATTCCTCAATGCAAACCCTTGAACCCAACAGTACCAATGAACGACGCGTGACTGAACGTTTCGCTTTACGACCTGATGTTTCGCGAGTGGTTGTTCATAACGACGGCGCGCCAATGGAAGGTCATGTGTACAACCTGAGTGCGACCGGAATTCGTTTGGAGTTGGACGAAGCGCTGGCCGTTGGCAAGCAAGTTGAAGTTGATTTCTTTTTCGCGGGCATTCTCAAAGCCATTCATTTCACGGGCGTTGTGACGCGCGTCTTTGATGAGATCGATGATCCAGGACCGCGGCGCATGGGTATTGAAATTCAAAATTTCGCCAGTGACTCGGATGAGTTGCGCATGAGCGCCCTGATTGAAAGCGCTTCGCTTGGCCAGTTGAGATAAAATAATTCACTGATGTGCGGGGCACAAGTGATTGTGTTGGTATGCCTAGACTGAATTGATGCATGTTTGACGTATTGAGCAAGTTGCTCGCGTGAGCAATTTGAACGCGTGATCTCCAGTGGACTTCCTCATTTTCAAATGGGAGTCTTCTGGAGAACCCGCGACACGAAGTCGTTTAGCGCCGCCCACGCGGCAAGAGGTTCTTGTGAAAGACATTCCGTTTGCAGCAGTTCAAGAGCGCATTGGCTATCACTTTCAAGACATCACGCTTTTGGAAACAGCCTTGACGCATGCGTCGCTGTCGGACCATCGATCAAAGAGCAATGAGCGCCAGGAATTTCTTGGTGACGCTGTGCTTGGTCTTGTGGTGTGTGAACATTTGTTTCGCTCCCTTGCGGAAAGTCTTGAAGGCGATTTGACCAAAGTGAAAAGTCACGCGGTCAGTCGGCAAGTATGCGCGGAAATTTCCGTTGAGTTGAAATTGCACGAGGCGCTGCGACTTGGCAAAGGCATGGGGCCCGCGTCCACGCTTCCTGGTTCCGTGAGCGCTGCGGTGTTGGAATCCGTCATTGGCGCCATTTATTTGGATGGCGGACTTGCGCCGGCGCAAGCGTTCATTCTTCGCCATCTTGGGTCGCGCATTCATGAGTCGTTGCACGGCGGGCATCAACACAACTTTAAAAGTGTGCTGCAACAAACGCTGGTGTCGCTGCGCATGACGCCGCCCATTTACATGATTCTGGATGAGAAGGGCCCCGACCACGCAAAGTGCTTTGAAATAGCGGTTGTGAGCGGTGATCGTCGCTTCACATCGTGTTGGGGCGCCAGTAAAAAAGCTGGCGAGCAAGCCGCGGCGCAGTCGGCGTTGCGTGAATTAGGCGTGATCGCTTTGGATGAGCGCGGCATTGAAGTGGCGCGCCCATTGACGCGCGTGAAGCCAGATACCACTTCTGGAAAATAGCGCGCCACGCATTTTCTGGGCACACGCGTTGCACTATCACTGTGCGCGCGCGCCAGCAAACGCCGCAAGCAAAGTCGTGGCGCACACGGATTCACTTTCTTTTGTATCCACAATCACATCAGCCAGCGCGCGATAGAGCGGCATGCGGCTTGCGCAAAGCGCGCGCACTTCCGCGGCGGCATCGGCGGCCGCGTCACCACTTGCGCTGACGGTGTTCAGCAACGGTCGATCGCCGCGGTTGTTGGTCAATCGCGTGGCAAGTTCGCATTCGCCTGGATCAAGCAAGGCTATAAAAATGTCGCCGCGCGCTTTGGCGGCGTGCAACATGTCCGCCACGCCAGGCGCCGTTGGAGTTCCGCCGCCAAGTGAAAGCACGCACTTTTGTTGCTGCGCAAGCAAGCGAGCAAGTTCAACCCGCTCTGCGTTGCGCCATGCGTCCTCGCCCATGTCATGAAATGCATGCGTGACATTTGTTGCGCCAAGATGTTGTAGAACCGCGTCGTCAAGATCCATAAACTCAAGTCCAAGTTGCCGCGCGGCAATAGGACCAAGCGTGGACTTTCCAGAAAGTCGCAGACCAATCAAAACCAATATTGTGGATACGGCCACGCTGCTTAGCGGGTCTTAATCTTGCGGCCAATTCGACGCTTGCGATTTAAGATGGCGCGACCCTTGCTGGTTTGCATGCGAGCGCGAAAACCAACTTTGCGGAGCTTTTTAATTCGACTGAGTTTGTGCGGATAATGCATGTTGGTTCCTTCAAGTAGGGTCGAACAGAGTAGCGTAGATGCGCCACAAACTCAACTGGTGTCTTCATGCCCTAGCGGCCGCCTTTGAACGCCGGACAAAGCAAGCCGCACGACCCATCAAATGCCCTTGTTTGAAGCCATTTATAGGAAATAGCAAACGTAGTTCACGCCCCACGCGTACCCCCGCCCAATTTCTTACGGGCACGTGCCAGAAAACAACAGCACAAGCGCAACATCCGCGGAGTCAACTTGGGTGGACTCGTCTAGATCGGTAGGGCAGCCCACGCACACGCCAAAATCAAGAATGACTATGGCGACATCACCAGAATCAACTTCGCCCGATCCATCCACATCGCCAAGGCATGGTGTCGCAGAAACGCGAAGTGCAACCGTGTGACCATACCCCGCGGAAATTTCCGCCGCGCTTACAAGAATGGTTGGCATAATGCATTGACCAAACTCCAAATTGGTGGAGCCGCCATTTGCCTGAGAGGTTGTGCCGGCGCCCCACGCGACAACGGTTCCATTTTCTTTAAGAGCCACCGTGTGGTAACCGCCTGCCGCAATTGCCGAGCACACGCCCAAACTTGCGGGAGTAGTTGTTTGACCGTTTGCGTTGTAACCCCAACACGCCACCATTCCGTTGTCTTTAATCGCCGCGCAGTGATAGGCGCCAGCCACAATTTGCGTGCAATTTCCCAAGGTGGAAGGCACGGTGGTTTGACCGTTGGAGTTGTTGCCCCACGCCACAACCACTCCGCCGCTCTTGATTGCCACAGAGTGGTACAGACCCGCCGCAATTTCAGCGCAATTTCCCAAGCTGGAAGGCACGGTGCTTTGGCCGTTGCCATTGTTGCCCCACGCCGCCACGGCTAGGTTGCTTTTAAGAGCCAATGTGTGGGAGCCACCCGCAGATACTTGCTTGCAAGTTCCCAAATTCACCGGCACTATGGATTGACCATATTCCAAGCCACTTGTGCCGCCATTGGTTTGGCTGGTGACTCCAGCGCCCCATGCCGCCACGGCGCCGCTGGACTTTATAGCCACGGTATGCGCAAATCCAGCTTTCACTTGAACGCAGGCACCAAGATTGGCGGGCACACTTGATTGCCCGTAAAAATTATAACCCCATACAGAAACGGAAGCATCTACGGCCAGCGCGGCGGTGTGGTAGCCGCCAGCGGAAATGGTGGCGCACAAGCCTGGATTGCTTGGAAATGTGGTTTGCAAGTAGTCGTTGTTGCCCCACGCCACCAGCGTCGCGTTGGCCTTTAAAGCAACCGTGTTGTAATAGCCCGCCGTAATTTGGCTGCATACACCAATATTGGAAGGCACGATGGATTGACCGTATTCCAGTGAGCTAGCGCCGCCATTGGTTTGCACAGTCTTGCCCGCGCCCCAGGCCACAATTGATCCGTCGTTTTTAATGGCCACGGTGTGGTAGCCGCCAGATGTAATTTGCGTGCACACACCCAAGGTTGCGGGCACGGTGGCTTGACCGTAGCCGTTGTAGCCCCAGCACACCACAACGCCCGTGCTCTTAAGCGCCACCGTGTGATAGGCACCCAAGGCAATTTGCGTGCATGTTCCCAAGGTGGAAGGCACGGTGCTTTGACCGTTGCCATTGTTGCCCCAGGCAATCACCAAACCGGTGCTCTTTATCGCCGCGCTGTGATACAGACCTGCCGCGATTTGCGTACATGTTCCCAAAGTTGAAGGCACAGTGATTTGCCCGTTTCCATTGTTGCCCCACGCCACAACAGTAGCGTTTGATTTAAGCGCCAGAGAATGCGCGCCACCCGCGGCAACTTGCGTGCATGTTCCCAATGTGGAAGGCACAATAGATTGACCAAACTCCAAACCAGTGGCGCCGCCATTCGTTTGATTTGTTTTTCCAGCACCCCACGCCACAACCACGCCGCCAGATTGAATGGCCAAGCAATGGGCGTAGCCCGCGGAAATTTGCGTGCAAGTTCCTAAAGTGGCTGGGACCATGGCTTGACCCAATTCAGGCCAAGTGCCCGTGTTTATTTTTCCAGCGCCCCACGCCACCACGGTGCCATCACTTTGAAGCGCCAAAGTATGTTGACCGCCCGAAGATATTTTTGCGCACGCGCCCAGCGTTGTGGCTTGACCAAAGTTGTCGTAGCCCCATCCGACAAAATTGTCCGTTGCCGCCGCGTGGGTGGCGCTAGACAACAGTGCCACACACAATGCCATGCAAATGACCAAGGCGCTCGCTGCACGCACAGACGAATGGCGCTGCGGATACAGCGGCGAAATCTTGAACAGTGTGCGTGCGGGGGTCACTAGCGACAGTATCGCAAATCAAGTGGTCACAAGCAAATGAAATCCCAGCAAAATATGATTATGTATTCATAGTGTGGCGGGGGGTGAAATGTCCCGCAATGGCAAATGACTGTGGTTCAACGCGCTTGGTTTTGCGCGCCCCCAATTACGGCCACGTGACATCACCAAAGTTCAGCAGCATGATGGACGCGTCACCGGTATCAATAATGCCGCTACCGTCAAAGTCGCCAAACGGTGGATTCACTTCGCCGTAATACAACAGCAGAATGCTGAAGTCGCCGGAGTCAACAATGCCGCTTAGGTCCAGGTCGCACTTGTCGTACTGACATTGGTCAGGGTGCGTGTCAAGGTCATCGTCTGGCGCGCCCATGGCAATGTCGTAAACGTCCAACTCGTTGTTCAGGTTGCAATCAAGCAGTGGGTTTCCCGCCAATTCACACGCGTCAAGCAGCGCATTGCGGTCGCGATCAAGCGAAGGATTTGCGCCAATGTCGCGCGTGTCAAGCAACCCATTGTTGTTGCAGTCACCGCTTGCGCCAATGCCCACATACTTTAGTTGCGCCGTCATGTAGCCAGTGCCGCACTCACTGGCCGTGACCGCGGGTGAAGGCAGCAGCGTAATAGTGAGTTGCCCAACCGCAACCGCGTTTGCGAACGTTGCAAATGGAATTTGCACGGTGGCGGTGCTAATGCCTGCGCCTGCGCCAGTGGCGCAGTTCACGCCGCCACTTTCAAACACGCGCTGCATGGTGACGCCATTTAATTTCACGGTAAGAAATTCATTGCTTGCATCAAAGTCGCCTTTGGCGGAAATAACAACAGGCACATCCGCAAAGTTGTCAGGCATAACCAAGTTGGTGAAGGTTGTGCTTACGGCAATATTGGCGGTTGGCACGCCCAGCGACGCAGATGTGATGTCGTATTCAATGGCGCCTTGGCAGGCGTCTGGAACATAGTCGTGGTTTAAGTCAGCTGCGCCGGCGGCGACATCAATGAAATCGGCAATGCCGTTGTTGTTGCAGTCTTTGAATGGGCTAAGAGCGATGATGTGGTAGGTACCACCCGCGATAGCAGAAACGCCGCTATTGGCAGAGGCAGGAATGGTGCATTGACCTTGGCTGTTGTCACCCCAAGTC
>CANJIC010000084.1 GCA_947474205.1 Planctomycetaceae bacterium
ATTGCGGAAGTGGCGGCCACGCTTCACGCCGACATGATTGTGAATGTGCAAGGCGATGAGCCGCGCATTGAGCCCGAGTTGATTGATCTTGCGATTGAGGCGTTGATGAACGCTGGCAAGGGAGTTCCCATGTCCACCGTCGCAAGTCCGTTCATGCCGGGTGAGGACGTCAACGATCCCAACTTGGTCAAAGTCGCCGTGGGCGCGAACGGTCGAGCTTTATATTTCAGCCGTTCGCGCATTCCGTTTCATCGCGTGGGCGCGCCAACCGCAAGCGAGCCACTGAAACATGTGGGTTTATACGTCTATCGCCGCGAATTCCTGCCTCTATTCGTGGCGCTTGCGCCAACACCTTTGGAGCAAACGGAGCAATTGGAGCAACTGCGCGTGCTGGAACATGGCCACGCAATTTCAGTGGCCGTTGGCACCGCGCGCTTTCATGGAGTGGACACTCCGCAGCAGTTGGAGAAACTGGAAGCGCGCTCAACGTAGTGACGTGGCGCACGTGTTGATGTTGTTGCAATGGCAACGTGCGCAATCACATGCAACGCGCGCAATCAAATTGATGCGATACGCGCGCCCTCTGCTTCGCAATTCAATTACCCGTTGATTCGTTTCACCCAATCAGCCGCGGCCTCGCGCACATCGGGGTCGGGATCGCTTTTGGACATGGCCTCTAGTCGCGGCAAAGCATCTTTGGCTTTCAACCCCACAAGCGCCTCGGCACTAGCGCGTCGCGCTCCCCGCTCTGGATCATCAAGCCATGAAATCAATTGCGCAATCGCTGCGATGCGAGCCGCGTCCTTCTCATCTTTGGAAACCAATTTTCCAACCGCATCAATCGCCGCTCCACGCGCGCGGTCGTATCCGCCAAGTGATCCAAACTTCAGCGCTTGTGGCAACGCCTTGCTGGCCTCAAATTTAGCCATGGCGCGCATGGCCGCCTGTTGAATTTGTTGTTGATGACTTGGCATGTCAGCGGCAGCAAGAATGGCATCCACACTTTCCTTGGCCTCCAACTTGGACAACATATTAATGGCATTTTTGCGGCATAACTCACTGGAATCACTCTCCAGCTGTTTCATCAACAACGGAATTGCTTTCTCTTTGGCAAGCGTGGCCGTGGCCAAAGTCAACGCGCCGCGCACGCGCGGATCTTGCGGCGGCGCGTCAAGCAATCTGCCAATGCTCAGCGCGCTGTCGGCGTTCTTAAAGTCCGCGATCGAATCAATGCACTCGCCGCGAATTTTTCGAGAGTCCGATTCATTCTTGGCAATGTGCTCCAGCACCGCAATCGTGTCAGGCGATCCGTCGCCACGCAAAGCCTCAACCGCTTGGCGGCGCGCCGCCATGGTTGGACCATTTTTCGCTAGCGCCCGCAACCAATCCATTGGCCAATCCATTTTCAACGTCTTCAACGTTGCCAGCCGCGGATCAAAAGCCACCCACTGCGGCGGCCCATCAAGTGGAATTTCAATATCCGCAGTGCGATCGCGCCATTCCCATGCGATGGTCTTCTCGCCAGCCGCGGTGCGTACGCAAATTGGAGTGCTCACGTGCATGGCCGGCGTGCGCTCGTCAATTTTCTGCGTCTGCTCCGCCGTGATCTTCAACATGCGCGTGGCCGCGTCGTACGTTGCTTTGGTGGAAATATTTGGGCAACCAGGACGCATGCACCATTGATCAAAGAACCATTCCAAACCAAGCCCGCTTGCCTGTTCCATGGCAATACGAAAATCACTTGTTTCCGCCGTGGAAAGCGCAAATTTAGCCATGTACGCATGAACGCCCTTGTAAAAAATCTCATTGCCAAGCATCTCGCGCAACATGTGCAAAATGCTACCCCCCTTTGGATATGGATTGGCCGCACGCCCAAAAGTTTCGCCGGCATTTTTATAAATCGGGCTGACCATGCCAACGGTGTTGTCTGTCTTATCGCCTCTGGCTACGCCAGCGTTGTCAAGCATGGAATCAAAATATCCATCAGGTCCATCGCGCTCCTCCATCCACAGCGCGTTGCCATATGTAGCCCATCCTTCATTCAGCCAAATATCCGCCCAACTTTTGCAGGTAATAAAATCGCCCGTCCATTGATGGCACAACTCGTGGCTGATCAAACCGTCCAAGTCTTCTTCTTTCGCTGCGTTCTCGCTCAGAATGGCGGATGGATACATGTTGGTCACGCTTGTATTTTCCATTCCGCCTGACCCAAAGTTGCGCACCAACAATTGGTCATACTTTGCCCATGGATATTTTTGGCCAAAAACTTTTTCAAATAGCGCGATCATGCGATCGGTGCGTCCATACGTTCGCTCCACATCACCGGCGCGATCCTTGGGAAGCCACACGTGCATAGGCACGCCAGACAACGGGCTTTGCAAAGGCACGGCCTCAAGGTCGCCCACCACCACGCTAACCAAGTATGCAACATGGGGCTTTTCCTGCAGGTAATCCCATATTTCACGGTCACCCTTGGTCACATGCTCAACCAATTTTCCATTGCCGCTCACGCTCATTCCCTTGGGAACATCAACCACAAGCTCTGTGCTTTGGCGAACATTTGGAAAGTCGTGGCATGGAAACCAAAAATGATTTCCTTCTGTCTCACCTTGCGTGTGAACTTGCGGTCCATATCCAGCGCGGTCTGGATACGCCGGCGAAAAAGTCATTCCATCGGTTGGCCGCGAAATGTTGTACGCCACTTCAATCACGCTGGACTTGTCGCTGGGCAGTGGCTTGGCGAATTTCATGGTGAGATTTTTCCCATCGCTAAAAAATTCCGTCGCCGCGCCATCCAGTTTCACAGATGCAATCTTTAATCCATCGGCGTTCAACTTCAAACTTTCAACTGGCACTCCAATTGGGCGCACTGTGTAGGTAGCAACCGCCTCCGCTTCTGGCGCAACCACATCCGCAAAGCGAAGCGCAATCTTCACGCGCTCGTAGTTCACCATTGGGTTGGGCGGCCAGTTACGTGAATCCGCGCCACTGGCTTCATTCCACGCCAAGCCCGCGCCCTTGGCGGGACGAAGCATTTCTCGATCAAGCCGATGCTGCATGCAGCCACATTCAAAACCCCAACCTAAACCCGCGTCTTCCGCGGTGGCGGTCAAACCCGTGATACCCGCAAGAACCAAAGAGGCGCCTAAAGCACTATAAAAGAGCGTATTTCTCATGTCTTGAATGCTCCCAAGTTTTTCCGAAATTGATAGCGGTAACCGAAATGAATCCTCAAGAAATTGCACAAAATATCAGCGCGGCAACTTGAGTGGCTTGCTCCATTTGGTACGATCAAGCGTGCCCTCCAAGGATAGTTCACAACCAAAATCGTCAGCGGATCAATCAAATGATTCAGCTTTCTTGTCCCAATTTTCCGCCAGCGATGAACAGAAAGAATGGTTCTCGCCCACGCCCAAGGGATATCAAAAGGGCCGCACCAAATTTGTGGTTGTGATTGGCACCGTGATGAGCGGTTTGGGCAAAGGAATTTTTTCCTCCAGCCTTGCCAAACTTTTAAAAGACAAGGGCCTTGCCGTCGCGCCAATCAAAATGGAGGGCTACCTGAACATTGACTCGGGCACGCTGAATCCATTTCGCCATGGCGAAGTTTTTGTGCTTGAAGATGGTCTTGAGACCGACATGGACTTGGGAACCTACGAGCGCATACTTGAGCAAAATCTTTCGCGCCGAAACTTTGTCACCGCGGGCCAGATTTACGGCGACATTCTTGACCGCGAACGACGCGGCGATTTTCTTGGTCGCGATGTGCAAATGATTCCGCATGTCACCGGCACCGTGAAGATGCATCTGCGACAACTGGCCATGACTGGCGGACCCAATGGCGGTCCCGCGGATGTTGTATTTGTTGAAGTTGGTGGCACCGCTGGCGACTACGAAAATGGCTTCTATATAGAGGCTTTGCGCGAGTTGGCGTTTGAAGAAGGCCCGGAATCCACTTGCTTTGTTGCGCTGACCTACATCTTGGAGCCCGCGACATTGGGCGAGCAAAAAAGTAAAGCCGCGCAACTTGGCATTAAGCGGCTCATGGAGTGCGGCGTGCAACCGCAAGTCATCGCGTGCCGCGCCACCAATCCAGTCACCGAAAAAGTGATGCAGAAAATTGGAATGTTCTCCAATGTTCCGCTGAACCGCATTTTCTCCATGCATGACCGCGAGAGCATTTATTTTATTCCCGACGCCATGCGCGAGGCCGGACTTGACCGCGAAATTCTTTCGCTGCTGCAATTGCACAACCGCGTCAACGCCGGCAAAGAGGATCAGTCGCGCCGCAAGTGGAGCGAATTTAGTTCGCGCCTTGTTGCGCCGCGCGCCCACCGCGTGACCATTGGCGTGATGGGCAAGTACGCCAGCCTGCGCGACGCCTACGCCAGCATTGACAAGGCCGTTGAACATTGCGGCATTTGGCTCAACGCATCTGTTGATCTGAAATGGATGGACACCAGCACGCTTGACTCCAAAGCCGATGTGGCCGCCGTGCTTCAAGGCGTGGACGGCATTATTGTGCCCGGCGGCTTTGGCCAGCGCGGCGTCGAGGGCAAAATTCTTTGCGTGGAATATGCGCGCACCACTCGCCTGCCTTTCCTAGGCATTTGCCTTGGTTTTCAAATGGCCGTGATTGAATTTGCGCGCAATGTGCTGGGCCTTGCCGACGCCAATAGCACTGAGTTTGACCCAAAGACCGCGCACGCGTTTATTAGCGAACTGCCCGACCAGAAAAAACTTGAAGGCATTGTTGGCGCAAGCATGCGTCTTGGCGCGCAGGATGTCGCGATTGAACCAGGATCATTCGCGGAGCATTTATATAAATCCAAGTTGGTGCGCGAGCGTTTCCGACACCGCTATGAAGTTGAGCCGCAATACATTGACGCCCTCACGAAGGCCGGCATGCATTTCAGCGGCCGTCATCCCAAACATCCGATCATGCAAGTGCTGGAACTTTCCGCAAGCGAGCACCCATGCTTTGTGGCGGCGCAATTTCACCCTGAACTCACCAGTCGACCAACCATGCCGCAGCCTCTCTTTATGGGATTGATTGCCGCGGCGCTGATTCGTAAATATCCACAAGCGGCCTCTGACGAACTCATCGCGCGCTGGCTGAATGCGCCAACCGCCACCCTTGCTGCGCGCTGATCAATTCAATTATTTTTTGATGGCGCAAGCATGCTGCTCAGTGAATTTACAATTCCGTCAGTCACCATATAGTGCCGCGTGATTACCACAGCGCGCGACAACAGCCGCGCGACGCCTTGTAGCAACAACGTATTTACAAAACGCGCGCTTGCAATATTTAATTTATTTTCAACGCCCTCGACCGCCCCCGCCACCGCCACCGCGATTTCCGCCGCCACGATTGTCAGCCTGTCCCTGCGCTCGTGGCTGATTCATAGCATTATTCCCACGGTTTTGATCGCGATTGTAATTGTTGTTGCGGTACTCCGGATGGAATCCGGACATTCCATTGACGCCGCCAACACCACCCGCGCGGCCAATGCCATCAACTCCGCCAACACCACCCGCGCGGCCAACGCCATCAACTCCGCCAACTCCACCCGCGCGGCCAACGCCATCAACTCCGCCAACTCCACCAACGCGGCCAACGCCATTCACTCCACCAACTCCACCCACACCACCAACACGCCGCGCTTCGGCCAAGCGATTTTGATCCACTTGCCACGCGCTGTAGCCGTTGTTCCACCGGTCGCCGTATGGATAAAAATTATTCCAGTTGTCATTGTTCCACCAGCTGCGATTCGCCACGCCCCAACCCCAGGCTTGCGACCACGCGTTTGAATAACCCCAACCGTCGTAGCCGTATCCATACACATACGGTTGCACCGCGGGGTACTCGTTGTAATAGTCGTAGTCCGGCGCGTATGTTCCAGTGTCGTCGTCGTATTGATTGTCCGATCCGTACGTCTCTGGATATGTTTGCGACAGACCATTGGCAAGATTGGTTGTGGCGTACGCGTTGCCTGTTCCAAACACCGCGGTGCCTTCATTGAGATAGGTGCCCAAATATCCGTTGGTGTATGCAAAGGTCACCGAGTCCGCGGTGCTTGACACTGGACTGACATACGTGACGCAATACACCGGACTTGTTGCGGGAATACCAGCAAAAGCGGCGGGAAGCGTGTCGCACAAGGTCCAGGGTCCAGCCGCGTTTGCCGCCATGAACCATGCGGCGTCGTCGCAGCAATACCATTGCGAGCCGCTTTGAATCACTGGCGCAGTGGAGTTGGTGCAGTACTGCAAATCAGTTCCATCAATTGGCGAGAACTGCGGCGCGCCCGTGTACTTCACATTGCAAACCGCCTTGGCGCGCAGCAGCGTTACAGTTTGTGTTTGGCTAGCGGACAACATGGCGGACTTGGCTTCTAGTGTTCCTGGAACGCTGGCGCGCGCGGCCGCAAGAGAACCTGTGGCTGGTAAATTCTCAAATGACGGTGGCAATTGACTTGGCGGCACAAATTGCCACGCGGTCATTCCTTGCATGCGTTCAAACCAACGCCCACTGGCCAAGACCCAATCCGCGGCTGGCGTTGTGGTGCGCAAAAATGTGGAGTTGGTGTTGGTCATTTGCTCAACGCCATCGCACACCAATGCGAACACTGGCGCGCCGTTGGATGAAATCAACACGGTTGGTTTTGTGGCCACCAAAATATCAAGCGGGGTGGTTGGAGCCACTGCATTTTTCATTGACGTGCTGGTTAAACCCTTTGGCGGCGTTGGCGCGGCGCCCATGGCTTGCATCACGCTGGCATCCGGCGCGGCGGCGGCCACCCATGGTCCCGCCAAAGTTTTGCTACTGCGCCAGTTGCTTTGACCCAAGCGAACAAACCATGTTTTGCCTGCATTTTGCAGCAAAATGAAAGGCGTATTGGTGGTGCGCATCCAACCTGTTCCCGCAAGCGCCGTCAATTGCGGCTCGCCCGCCACCGAAATTAACACCGTCGCAACATCGCGCTGCACAATCTCAGGCATTTGATTTCCAAGTCCTTGCGTGGTGATTGGATTGATGTTCATTTGCTGCGCGATGGCTTTACGATTCATGTCAACCGCAAGGCCGTTGGTCAGCGTGCTCAGCGCCGTCTGCGCCGCGGCCACGTCGCCACCATTTGGAAATTGCACTTGCATCACCATGAGTTGATTTATTTCAATGTCGCCTGGGCGATCGCCTGTCGCGGTGAAACCCATCATGGTCATGGTGCCATTATTTTGAACTCCGTCTGGCTGCGCAACATTCAAGGACGCGCTCATGGTGACAGCCGTTCCATTGATCGATACAAAAGTTGGCATGTCAATGGTGTAGGTGAATCCATTTTGACTTAAAACTTGCGGCCATGAAGTGTTGCTTTGAACTTGCGGCACAACGGCTGCTGAATTGCCCGCGCCCGATTGCGGCGCGGCGGCTTGCGCGCCACAACGTGGCCATGAACCATCAAAGCACATGGAACCAAACAGTGCCAGACAAGCGCCAACAACAAGGAGAGTGCGTTTCATTTGAGGACTTTCTTTCAAGTAAAGGATTTATTCATGAATTCAGCGAGTTTCAAAGTGTGACATGATAGCACTGGTCTTAATTTTCAAATACATTTGCGCCACCGCGATCGTAAACCTTCGCTAAACTGTTCCCCTTCGCCGTCGTAGCTCAACCGGTTAGAGCGGAGCACTCATAATGCTCAGGTTGGCGGTTCGAGTCCGCCCGTCGGCACTGTTGCTGGTGCTGCAATTCCCGTCGATGTGACTTCGCACCCATGCCGCAAAAACGCCATGGGTTGCGAGCGCATCAATTACACGCGCGCGCAACTTGCAAACCAAGCAACTTGCCCAGCGAGGTCCGTGCGTCTCTAATGTTGTCGCTGCCCCGCTAGCTCAGTTGGATAGAGCACCGGTTTCCTAAACTGGAGGTCGCGCGTTCAAGTCGCGCGCGGGGCGTTTGAAA
>CANJIC010000085.1 GCA_947474205.1 Planctomycetaceae bacterium
CGGCTCTTTGCCCCGTCGGAGGAACAGAAATAAATTCTGTCGCTTCACAAGGAAGCGCTCTCTGACGATGTTGCCCGAACCCGCTTTCACGTGGGTTCCCCGGCCATCGTTCCCGATCTTCCACGCCGCGCGAACGCGAGAGGCATGATCATTGACGCAGCCATTAAGTAGGGATCCCTAGGGGTTCGCATCGGTCCGGACGCGTGGTCAAAGGTCACCCGACGGGGCAAAGAGTCGAAGGCCCAAGTCTACGCATGAAATGCGGCTTAGCCCACACGTTTTTTGGCTTCTGGCAAAGCGATTTTGTATTGCGCGGCCACGCTGTCAAGGGACTCTGGAACCACACGCGCGCCGGCCACGGTGGACATGAAATTGGTGTCGCCATTCCAGCGCGCAACAATGTGCGCGTGCGCGTGTTGCGGAAGTCCGGCGCCACCGGCGCTGCCTTCGTTCACGCCAATGTTCAGGCCTTGCGGTTTCAGCGCCACATCCACAAGCGCGGCGGCAAGATCCACCAGGCTCCACAAGTGCGCGCGTTGTGTGGCGGAGTAATCCATCAACCGTGCACGCGCTTGGCCAAGCGCCACCAATAAATGTCCGTTGGAGTATGGATATCGATTGAGCAAAATCAATCCGTGTTCATTGCGATAGACCACATGTTGCGCAAGATCAAGTTGCGGATTTTTCCACGCGGCCAAAAGAAAATTTCCATCGGAGTCGGCGGGTGCGTTGATCTTGGATTGCGTCGCTTGCGATTCAAGATCGCGGATGTACGCCATGCGCCATGGTGCCCACAGGTTGCGTTGCATGGCTGAAATGGTACACGCTGTCACGCAAGGTTTATTAGATATCGATTGCACATCGGCGGCAGGCTCTTGCAACTTCAAGCGTGTCTAAAAGAAGCAGTTTCTGTCAAGGCGTGAAGGAGTTCTGTGGCAGCAGTTGCGGATTCGTGGGCCGCATATTTTTTTTATTTTTCGTTGACCGAGGAATTCACATCCTGGATCCATTCCCAAGCGCGCATGGTGGCGCGACTAGAAAGATCGTCTTTGAAATCATTGATTACCAAGGGAAATTCAACGGTTCCTGACCACCATGTTGTGACTTGCGCCCCTGAATAAAGCCCGGCCACGCGGCGCGCCAGCGACTCATTGCCGCGAATTCGCATGGTCCAATGTGCATTCACAGCCGCACGATCCAGCGCAATTTGGTCTTCCAATTCAATTTCAAATCCAGTGCGCGCGCCGCCACGGCCGCCACGCCACCACACATTCAAACGCCGCCGTGGCACGCCATCTTCAAGCGCTTCAACAATCATTCCAAACGCGACGGAGTCCAATTCCGGGGAAGAAGTTTTATATGGTTGATAGCTGAACGCGTGGCGCACTCGACCCGTGGACCACCGCATCAGCCCCGGTTCAAATGCCTCTTGCACAAGTGCGTCAATCTCAGGCGTGTTGATTGGCGCGAGTGGTTGTGTTGTGGGCAGCACATCCGTTGAAATAGGAATGGAAATGAAACCATGCGCGTGCGGCGTGTTGGTGGCCATGGTGGTTTCGGGTAAAGTGGATTCCCATTCCATAACCATTTCACCGGAGTGGAGACCGATCGCAAGAACGCCAAGGTCCATTGTGAAGATTGTGGAATTCGCGCCACCAGAATTGGTTCGCTCCAAATGTTGATGAGTGAGCCGCTCAAGCGCGGGTGCGCTCATTTGAATTCCATTAAACGCTGTGACGCGCAATTTTATTTTTGATTGCTCGGGCCACCAGTCGCGAACATTGGCGCTCACAATGAATGGCTCTAAAGAATTCCATGTCGCGGGAATGTCTAGACGAACCAAGGGCGGTAGGGTGTTCAAAGCTGTTTCTATGGCGATCAATGTCTCGGGCGTGTCTTTGGTCAGGGATGTGGTTTGCTCTATTTTATCGGCAATCAATGCATATTTTTGCATCCAGTATTCGCTGCCAGGCGGCGCCCATGAATCGCCACTGGCGCATTGACTGAGCAAACGAAGACGATTGGCCGGACTCATTTCCAGGAGCAATACACGATTGATTAGGTACGGAGGAATTTCGCGCAAGGTCTCGCCGTCGTCGGCGAGCGGCAACATGGCAATGACCATGCGATCTGGAAACAGGGACCACCAACTTCGTGTTGAAACTTGGTCGCGCAGCCACATGGTTCCTGTGAGCAAGGCAAGAATTGTAATTGCGGCCCAACCGTATCGACGCCGCGTTACAAATAAATCGCTTTCAAAAATTGTGAGGTAGCCACACTCGGTGCAGCGAAATGGAAATCGCTGTTGCACCGGATGCCAACACGTTGGACAGCGGCGCTGCCCACGCGAACGATCCCAAAAAAGAGACCACCATAAACCGTAAATAGTGGTGGTGGAAAATAGCAACACGCCGATCCACACCAGGATCACAGTCGTGTCAAAGTTCATTCGTGATTCATCGCGCTTTGATCCAGCGCAGAAGTTCCATTGGACTTGGCGGCTTGCCTTGCATGAGCACGCCAACACGGAAAATGCGCGCTCCCGCCCACAAGATGGCGGCCACTGTGATCACATTCACAAGCACGGCCAGCAACGCTTGCCACATGGGCACGGGTTCGTTGGCGGCGGTCAATCTTAAAATCATGATGAATGGCGCGGCGGGTGGTATAAAACTGCACATAGTGGCCAACGTTCCATTGGGATTGTCCACAATAGGCATCCACAACATAAGCGGCAAAACCAGCAAGAGCATGGCTGGACCGATCAAAGATTGCGCCTCGCGCAAGTCCGAAACGGCGCTGCCAATACTGACCATAATGGCCGCGACTGTGAAGTAAGCCAGCGGGAACCAAACAAGTAGCCAGAGCAAATGGGGTAGCGGAACAACATCAAGCATGGCCGCCGCGCCCAAACCCGCCAAGCCCACGCCGCCGTACATCAACAGCATGACACCGGCCACGCCAGCTTGACCAACTAATTTTCCTGTGAGCAATTCAATGGGACTTGCGGCGGAGAGAAGCACCTCCATCACGCGGCTGGATTTTTCTTCGATGGTGGATGTGAGCAAATAATTTCCGCTGGTGAACACGGAGATCCATAAGAGGATCATGAATCCCGCCGGAACCAGCATTCGCAGTTGCGCATTTTCTTTTGATTCAAGACCGTCGGGTGAGACACGGAGCGTGTTCATTGGCGCGCGCCCCATTATTTTTATTATGCGCTCGTAATCTTCTTTGGCCTGCTCCACGCGCACGCGGGTCACGGCCTCACGCAGTGATTTTTCCAGAATGGTTGTGTGGCGCGGACTGGCTTCGCTTGGCACGAGCAATTCAATCGAAGGACCATCCGTGTTGGGCGTGACAATAACCAACGCTTGCAGTGAACTGTTTCTGAGTTGCAGTCGAAACTCATCGGCGCGCGCTGCATCGGGCACGCTTTCCACTGTCAATGCAACCCGAGTTGGGCCGGAATTAGGTCCGCCGTCCTCCAAATCAATTGTGTCCTGCGGGGTCTTTGGCAACGACTTTTCCAGCGCATTTGCAATGGAATTTGATGGATCGATGACCACAACTTTCCCTTCAAGCGGGGGAGATGTCGAGCCGATCAACATGGGCAAAAGGGGAATGGCGGCGAACATGACCCCGGGCAAAATGATTGCGCCGATTAAAAAACTTTTAGTCAGCGCGGTGTAACGGAAATCACGCCAACCGATGGCGCGGATGCGCCGTGCTGCTCCTGGTTCAATCATGCGTTGCCTGCAACTTTCCAGATTTTTGAGCGGACTCAATCTCGCCCACGGATCCACCGACAAGTGTTACAAAGACGTCGTCCAATGTGGCTCGTTGCAACTCAACGCGGCGTAGAGGCGTGGCGCGCATCACGCTGGCCATTGCCAGTTGGGTATCAACGCCTTGCGCGACGCGAATTTCAAATGCTTTCTGCTCCAAGGACCAACGGAAGGATTCAATGTCCGCAACATTTTGCAAGGCTTGGGTTGCGGCTTCGATTGAGTTTGAAGGTTCCGCAAGAATTGTGCGAGGATCAAATCGTCCATGTATCTGATTCATGGTTTCATCAAGAACTTTTTCTCCCTTGTGAACCAAGAGCACTTGATCACACAAATCCTCCGCCTGCTCCATTTGATGAGTGGAGAAAAGAATTGTGGTCCCGTTTTCTTTTAGTTGGCGCACCACTGAACTGAGCAAGCGCCGATTCACCGGATCAAGTCCGGAGAACGGTTCGTCCAAAATCAGCAGCGGGGGTTCATGTAAAACCGAAGCAATAAACTGCAGTTTTTGCTGCATTCCTTTGGAAAGTTCCTCGCAGCGCTTTTGGGAAACGCTTGGAAGTTCTATGCGCTCCAGCCACCAACGGATTCGCTTGTCCGCATCCGAGCGAGAAATTCCTTTGAGTTTGGCCATGAAGCGAAGAAAATCCGCCACGCGCATTTTTCGGTACAGACCGCGCTCTTCGGGTAAATATCCAATGCGATCTTTGGCGTCAAGCGCGGAGCCGCCAAGCACCGTAATGACGCCGGAGTCTGGAAGCAGAATGCTCATGATCATGCGAATGGTGGTGCTTTTACCCGCGCCGTTGGGGCCAAGAAATCCACAGACTTGACCGCGCTGAATTTCAAACGAGACATTGCGCACGGCGTGCAACGCGCCAAAGCTTTTGTTCACATTTGCAAGTTGAATGACAATGTTCTTCATGAAAGAGGATTCGGACAACGATGTGTTTACAAGTTCAGGAATTTATTTTGGAAATGGTGCAGGAAATAGTTCAGGGCTTTATCTTAGGGGCATCAATTGAAGAAGAGGTCCGTGTTTTTTGCGTAGGGTCTTTGCCCTGTGCAAGCAGCACAACTTCGGCGGGCGGTGCGAACAGCGCGGCGTCAAGTGGGTCGCCTGAGATGGTGGTGAAATCACTGGTGGTCAGCGACTCGCCTTGTCGAATGGAGATGCGCCGCGGAATATCCAAGTCACCCACTTTGGTCCAAGCTTCAATGGTCATGATTGTGGGCACGAAAGCCGAGGTGGTTTCAGAAGTCTGCAAAACCCGCAATTTTCCGCTGGATTCTTCAATCCACGCCGCGGCTTCCAAGCCTTCGCGGTCCTTCATGTCAATGCGCCGGCACATCACGCCATCTTTTTTTTCTTGCGGACCAAGTTTGCGATTTGGAAATCTCTCAAAGATGGCGACCATCATTCTGTAGGGCAGCACGCCGACTGACGCGCTGAGCACGCCGCGTCGATCAAGCAGACGCCACGAGCCGTCGATCGGACTTCGCAGCCACGCCACATCGCCGTCGGTGCCGCTTTCCATGCTTTGACCACCCGGCAATTTTTGCGTCACGCGAAATTTGTCTGGCCCCGCGCCTTGCACAAGCATTTGAATGTGCGTGATGCCTTGCGGCGAACTGACCACGCCTTCAATGCGCAATGATTGAATTTCTTTTTGACCACCAACAACATCGATGGCGCGTTGCACCACCGCGTCCACGCTGGACTGAGTATCGCTGTGTTGCACAGCGTTATTACTTGGTGAACTTGCTGGACTTGCTGTGCTAGGCGGCGCAGTTTGATTTGCGAAAGCGCCAAGGCAAACGCCCACAAGCGTGAACGTAAAAACATTTTTGAAGCCAACGCTCATGATGGGTATAAACTCATTGAAATGGCTTGTTTTTCAATAGATTGAATCATGTGGAATTACGGATTTGCTCCCGCAGGTGGAGTAGTTACTGGTGGAATAGCGGGTGGAGTTGCGGGAGGAGTCGCAGTTGGAGCAGTTGGCGAAGTAGTTGGTGGAGTAGTTGGCGCGGCGGCGCCACTTCCCGTGGCTGCTCCACTATTTGTATTTGGTTTCACACGGATTCTATTGGCGGGTTTCTTGGCACCACTTGCCGCGCCAGCCGCGGCGGGAGTTTGTGCGCCGCTGACAAGCGCTTTAATTTCCGGTGGCAAATTAAAAATCGCCGGATCAATTGATTTGTAATCCACCGAATCAACAACAAGTACCTGCTTCATGTTCATCATTTCAATATCCGTGCGCGTGGCAATCTTCACGCCATCAAATTCCTTGTAGTCGCTCATCATGGTGGTGGATGGCATCTTGCCCATTGGACTTTCCACGGTCAGCATCATGCCGCGGGTCAATCCAGTTTGAATGTCGTAGTACAAGGCGCCATCGCCTGGACCGCCAGTCACCGCAATTTCATAGCAGGGAACTCCGCCAAAATTCACGGCGCCCTTGGTTTCGGCTTTGGTCCAAATCTTGCTTGGATCAAGGTCTTTATACATGTCGCTGGATTTTTTCAGCTCCTCAAGCATGGATCCTTCAATCAAACTTGGACCCAACATTGGATCTATTCTCCAACCCACCTTGCCGTCAAAGCCTTGCGTGATGTTTCCCACATCAAGAATTTCCATGAGGGTAAGAATTTTATTTGGAGCAAGGGTAATGACTTCCAATTTGCCCGACATGCCCGCCGTGGGCATGGACAATGTTCCCTTGGTCACCATGGAAGTGTGTTTGCGGATGGCTGCTTCTCCACCAATGGCCTGAATACTTTTTGTGAAAATATCGTTGGCGGTTGGAAGTGGCCCAGCAGGTTGCGGCGTAAGCGGAGTGATGATAAAGCTGGGCGTGGGTGCCGCAGTTTGAGTTGCGCTTGGTGTTGCGGGCGCGGCGGGCTCGTCGCCTTTGCCAACTTGATTTGGCGCGCTTGGAGTAGCGGGTGGTGGTGTTGGGCTAGCGGATGGCGTTGCGGTTGGAGCTTGTGCGCCACTTGGCTTTGAACCAAAGGCGTTGCCCTGCGCGTGCAATGTTGGTGCGAAGAAAGCCACAGACAGAATAAAAATTGCAAATGATTTCATGGGGTTCCTTTGAAGAGCGACAAGTGTACCTTTGAAATTGAAATTTCTATCTGCGCATGAAAGCGCGGACAAGTGTTGCGCGCCCAAATATGATGCGGTCTTTGGAAGTTAAAAATGCTTGAAATACAGGCGATTTTGATGAGCGCACGCCTTGCACAAGTATTTCGCCACGCGCGTTATTGATGTTCAACCGATTGGTACTGCGTGGTGATCCAGCGCGCTGCCGCATTCACATCAGCGTCTTGATTCGGCGTCCAATCCGCGCGGCGTGTTCCAGTTGGCTGGTCGGCAATCACGCCCACGCCCTCAATGGTGGAGCCGTCGGGCAATGTGAAATTGGCAAAGGCAAATAGAAGCGCGTCGCCAGAAGGCAGCGACTTCATTTGGGCGGGCAACGCCGCGCCAGCGCTGGTGCGGCCAAACACGCGCGCGCGACCAAGTTTTTGCAAACCGCCGGCAAAGATTTCGCTAGTGCTGGCGGAAAGTGGATCAACCACAATAGCCACAGGACCATCAAACGGTTGCACGCGCTCGCCTTTGGAAGTGCTGCGACGCGGATTCACCTTGAACTCAAGCGTGGCGTCGCGCGTGCGCATGGTGCCCAAACTTTTTGGCTCATCTAAGACATGGCCCGCAACGCCCATGGCCATGCCGCCCGCGCCGCCAGGGTTTCCGCGCAAGTCAATAATAATTCCATCCGCGTTGAGGTGGCGTTGAAACGCCTCGTCCACTTGTTGCGCGATCGCGGGCATCCAAATGTTGAAGGCAATGACCACAATGTTGAAGTCTTGCGGCAAGCTAAGTGATTTTAATTCTTCAGCGCTGAGCACGCGCTCGTCGCAGCGCACTTGAAATGGCGGCAAAAGACCAAGTTTTGTGCTTATTCCTTCACTGCGCGCGCGCGTCATTGGCTTGGAAATGGTGTCGCCCAACGCGCCTTGAAAGACCCACGTTTCTTGGCTGTCGATTTCGCCAGTGTCGGCGCCTTGCAAAATAAGTTCTTGAACATACTTGGCGGTCATGGTGTCGGAGTCAGAGTTCTCCGCGATCATGTCCACGCCATCAATCGATTTCACCACCCAACC
>CANJIC010000086.1 GCA_947474205.1 Planctomycetaceae bacterium
CAGTTGCCGCATGGGACCAGTTTGGGGCAGCAATTTGTCCACGGTGGCTTGGTCTAGCGCCACCGCGTTCAAATCAATTGAGTTCAGATCTATAAGTAGTTCATTGGCCATAGGCTTTTTGCCCCAAAATCAAGGGCATGCACCAAAGATAACTAAATTGGAACTTTTGGGGCGAGTTCAACAGATCGCCAAAATTGGCGTTACTATGCGTCAAAGGCGCTTTCGCCTATTGTCACCCCTAACCTCAGGAGATTAGAAGCCATGGAAAGTTACGATTTGCTTAAAAAGAAGGTTGAAGAAGCGGCGGACGACATTGCCAAGGCCAGCGGCGGTAATAAAGCGGCTAGCACGCGTGTTCGAAAGGCAATGCAGGACATTAAGGCACAGGCGCAAGAAATTCGCATTAAAGTGCTAGAAATTTCACGCCAGCCACCAGCTGCGGGTTAATTTGCTTTTTTGATCTGATTTGACGCTTTTGGTTTCAGATTTAAGGCGTCAAGCTATTTGTTATTTAACACAAAACACATGAAAGAGAGGTTCTTGCCTCTCTTTTCATGTTTTTACAAATTGAATTTTAAATAGCTGGCGAGGCGCGCGGAAAATGTGCCAAAGAATTTAATATTGAATGCGTTTGGCTAAATCAAGGCAAGCCTTGAACTTGGGATGCGTGGCATCTTGCAAAAGTTCATACATGGCCGACAACGTGCCGGTGGAAATGGCGTTGGCATGCTCCATGCGGCGCAGTGCAGCTGGAATTTGACTGGCGTCAGTTGCAGAAATGGCGTCGGTGATTAGAAATGGCTGGCGACCGTTGGCGGCCAGATCAAGCACGGTTTGCAACACGCATACTTGCGCTTCAATTCCGCAAATAAGAATCTGCGAGCGGTTTAATGTGCGAAGTTGAGCGGCAACATCGTTTGTGAAAGCGCTGAAACGCGTCTTTGTATAGACGGGCGTATTTTTTGCAAGGTGCTGGGTGATTTCTGCGGTTGTGTTGCCCAGGCTTTGCGGGCTTTGCTCGGTCACGATTACGGGAATATCAAGCGCGTTGGCCATTTGCACCAGAATGGCGCTGTTGGCAACTAGAAAGTCCCACTTGGAAATGTGTTTGGCGAATTTGGTTTGAATGTCAATGACCAGAAGTGCGCAGTCGGCGGTTCGAAGTCGGGGAATGGTCATTGGATTTCTTTCGGTGCGTGTGCGGTGAGGTGGTTGATGGGGGCGGGGTGAATGCTGTGCCAGCCGGTGCTAGTTCGGATCAGTCCGTATCAGTGTGAAGCGTTCACACTTTCAATGCTGGCTCATGCGCAAGCGTGGCGGAAAATTGTTTGCGGATTGGCGCGGCCACGCTGGCGATCCATCGATCAGTTTGTTCGGCGCTTCGGCCGGTGAGTCGTTTGGCGTCAAGCGCGCTTGCAATATTCACTTTGGCAAAGAGCGCGTCGGCGCTTAAGCGCGCCGCAAGATCATTTGATTGTCCAAGTTTCACGCGCTCGGCCGCGGCAAGCGCATGTTGGCGAATGGCGTGGTGCGCCTTCTCGCGGTCAACGCCGGCGCGCACCGCGGCGATTAAAATATCTTCCGTGGCCACAAATGGAAGTTCGTTCTGCAAGCGAGTGGTGATCACGCTTTCATTCACGACAAGTCCGCCAAGCACATTGATCATCACATCAAGCGCACCGTCAAGCGCAAGAAACGCCTCGGGCAGCGAAAGTCTGCGTGCGCTTGAATCATCAAGCGTGCGTTCAAGCCACTGCTCGCTGGCGGTGGCCATGGCCACGGGCGCAAGACCAATCACAAATCGCGCCAGGCCAGTGGCGCGCTCGCATCGCATTGGATTTCTTTTGTACGGCATGGCGCTTGAACCAATTTGATCTTTTTCAAAGGGCTCCTCAACCTCGCGCAAGTTGGCCAGCAGGCGAATGTCGTTGCAACATTTATGAATGGCGCATGCGCCAACGGCCAGCGCGTTGAGCACGGTGGCCTCAAACACGCGCGGTGAAGTTTGTCCGCACACGCTCCACACGGCGTCGGGGTTCCACTTCAAAAAGCCGCAGAATGTGGCTTCAAGTTGCTCAACTTTGGCGGTGTCGCCCAGCAACGCCAGGAATGAGAATTGCGTGCCGGTGGCGCCGCGCAAGCCTTTCAACTTCACGCCGGCAAGTCGCAGTTGAATGTCTTGAAGCGCGATGGCGAAATCTTGTCCCCACAATGTGGCGCGCTTTCCAAGCGTGAGCGGTTGCGCGGGTTGAAAGTGCGTGAAGCCCAGGCACGCAAGGTCGCGTTGCTTGGCGGCGAATGTGGCGATGCGATCAATGACGCGCGCGAATTTATTGGCGATGAGTTCGAGCGCGTCGCGCAGAATAATCGCGTCCGCGTTGCAAACAACATCTTGGCTGGTCATTCCCAAATGAATGAAGCCTTGCGCGGCGGGCGCGGATTCGCCAAAGGCGTGCACGTGCGCCATGACATCATGGCGCAAACGTTTTTCATGCTTGGCCACCGCGTCGAAATCCGTGGTGTTGATATTGGCGCGCATGTCGTCAATGGCGGCTTGCGGAATGTTCACGCCAAGTTGGTGTTGCGCTTGCGCCACGGCCAGCCACACGCCGCGCCACAACTGCGCGCGCCGCGCGTCGGACCACAATTGCTGCATTTCAGTGGAGGCGAAACGGGTGGAGAGCGCGCTCTGCCACATATCGTTTGAATGAGATTGTGTGGTGTTGGAACTCACAATGTGATCGTATCGGACGGCTTTGTCTTGTGACCAACGCGCGATTCCGTGCCTAAAAGCAGGCGTTTTATGTTGGCGCGGTGCGTGATGAACACCAGCACGGCGATAAGCGCGCAGGCGATGACCGCGGGCAGCGGCGTGCCTGTTGTGGTTTCAAGCGGCGCGGTTTGTTGTGGCGTTACGCTTTGCGTGGCAGCGTTCCACGGCAAAATTAAAATTGCGCTGATGGGCAAAGTGCTGGCGGCGATCAAACTTGAAAGGCTGACAATGCGCGAAAGTTTCATGCACGCAATCCACACGGCCAGCGCGATGAGCATTGGAAATGTCAGCACGGGCCACATGGCCACAAGCGCACCGAAGCCGGTGGCCACACCTTTGCCGCCTTTGAACTTGAGCCACGGTGAAAAAATATGTCCGGTGATTGCGGCGATGGCAATGACAATCCACACGGTCAATGCGTTTGGAGAAATGGTGTTGACTGGGCGGCCAAGCACGCCGTTGATTTGTCCGGTGATCAACACGGGCAGCGCGCCTTTGAGCGCGTCAAGCGCGAAACATATGAAGCCCCACTTGCGACCAAGCGCGCGCCCAACATTAGTGGCACCCACATTGCCGCTGCCCACCGCGCGCAAGTTGACGCCCTTTGATTTGGCGATCAACACCCCAAAGGGAATGCTGCCGCACACGAAAGCGGCGACGACCTGAATGATGACTTGCAAATCAATTTGCGTATTTATTTGCAGGGCGAAGAATTCCATCTCTGAAAGAGTAGTGTTTTGTGCTGCGATTGTGTGTGAATGCGTGTGATGAGCGGCGGCGCAATATCGTTGTTGCGCCACGTCCGCGCCAGCCGCGGCGACTTAACGAAGTTTGGCGTTGAGCAATTGCGTCGCGGCGTGCGTGACATCGCCAACAGAAATGCGGTCCATGCGCGCGATTTGCGCCACATGATTGGCGATGACTTCCTTGGGAAGAAATGGATCTGCGATCAGCAACCACTCGCGCGCCACTTCGGAGTTGTTCGCGCTTGGCGTCTCGTGCAACGTTGTGAAGCGATGATCAGTTGGACCAAACAGCGAAACGCACGGCGTGTTCAAACCCGCCGCGATATGGCGCGGACCAGTGTCGTTGGTGATGAGCAAGTCCGCCTGTGCAATGGCGCCTTTGAGTCCGGCAAGCGTGACGTCGCGCTCGATCAGTGAAATGGCGGCGCCGTTGCTGGCGGACACGATGGCGTCAACAATGTCGCGTTCATCAGCGGAACCAGTGACCGCGACGCCAGCGCCGCATGTGTCGCGCAACGCAATGGCCAGCGCGGCGAAGTTGGCGGTGGACCAACGCTTGTCCAATCTGTTGGCGCCTGGATTTAAAATCACGCGGGGCATGGGCAATCCATCAAGCAGGCGAAAGCCAGTCGCCAGTTCCTCCACGCTGCAATGCAATTGCACGGAGCGATCGCGGATGGGCGCGCCCAGCGCCAACTCCGTCAAATCGCAATAGTTGTCCACGCTGCTGTACGGCGTTGTCATGAATGGCGGCGTTGCGGGATGTGACAGAAACCAGCCGCGATTTTGACGATTCCAACCAATGCGCGTGCGCGCGCCGCTGGCAAACGCGATCACCGCGCTGCGCATGCTGTTTGGAAAAAGCAACATGGCGTCGGCGTTGATGGCGCGGATTGGTTTGAGATTGCTCAGCGGTCCAAGCCAACCGCGCATGCGATGTTCGACGCACTCATCAAAGATTGGCAAGCCGGAAAGTATGGTGCGCAAGCCAGCGCGGCCAAGCAGCGTGATGTGCGTGTTGGGCAAATGAGTTCGCAGCGCGCGCAGTGCCGGCGTGGCCATGACCGTGTCGCCAATCCATGACGGAAGAATCACGCAGAGCCGCTTGCAGTTGTGCAGGGGAGATTTCATTTAGAAAGAACCCCATGGACTTTCAGGCGCGCGATGCGAGCGCCACCAACGATCGGTATCGCGGCGAAGCTCCGTGGCAAATCCCAGCGCGATGACTTCGCCGCCCGCCACCGTGGCGGTCACGCTGCTTGCATGGAAGTCCAGTTGCAGAAGTTGAATGCCAGTTCGTTGCGCCAGCGCGTGCGCCATGGACTTGATGGTTTCTTTGAACACGGCGTCGGATAAAATATCAGATCGGCGCGCGTGCAGCGCGACGGATCCAATCGCGGCGGCATCAATGATCGGCGCGGTGATGCGACGCGCGGCGTGAATTAAATCCTTCTCCACAAAGTCGCCAACGCTCGCGGCGGCCTGTTCGCGATCGCTTGAAAGAAGAATGGTGCGGCATTGCGCGGCCGCGCCCGCCACCACATCGCGCTCTTGATCGCCCACCATCCAGCTTTTTTCTAGATCAAGGGCGTGCGCCAATGCGGCCGCAAACAGCATTCCAGGCGCGGGTTTGCGCCACTCATGTTCGCGGCGATAGTTTTCCACCGTTGCTTGCGGATGAAACGGACAGTAATAATATTCGCTGATGACCTTTGGCGCGCCCACTTGTTCGCACAGCATCTGCTCCAGCCGCGCGTGTGTTTGCACAACCGCGTCCTCGCCGTATTTGCCGCGCGCCACTCCGCCTTGATTGGTGACCACGAACAAAAGCAAATCATGCTTCAATAAAAGTTGCAGCGCCTGCGCCACGCCTGGAAGAATTTGAATTTGCTGTGGATCACCCAAGTCGCCATCGTTGTCGATCAGCGTTCCATCGCGGTCAAGAAAGACCGCCGGCCGCAACGCGGGTTGGCGATCAGCGGCGCTCACACCACAACCGCCGGTTTTGATTTGGAGAAATGTAAATGCGGAACGGTGTCGCCAAAGCAAGTTCCCATGGCGCGCCCGGCCGCGATCAATCCATGATCCAGTGGAACAAGTCGTTGCTTGCCCGCGGCGTGCAACAAGTCGACATCGGAGAAAATATTATTTTCACGCACCACCATGCGATTGTGGCCGCCAGCCATGAGCGTAAGAATGGCGTGGTAGCCAAAGTGCGTGGCCAGAATTCGATCAGCCGCGATGGGCGGACCGCCGCGCTGAATGTGGCCAAGCACCGTGGTGCGGGTTTCCACATTGCAGTTTTTCTCAATGTTTTTAGCCACAAACGCGCCAATGCCGCCAAGACGAATGGGGTCGGGACTTGTGGGATCAATGCGCGCCACCATTTGCTCGCCTGACTTTTGCTTGGCGCCCTCGGCCACCACCACAATGGCGAAGCCCGGACCTTTGCTCATGCGTTCATTCACAAACGCGCAAATCGGATCAAAGTCAAACGGAATTTCTGGAAGCAGAATCACGTCGCTGCCACTGGCCACGCCGGCGGTGAGCGCAATCCAACCCGCGTTGCGCCCCATGAGTTCACACACCATCACGCGGTGGTGGCTGTCGGCGGTGGAGTGCAAGCGATCAAGCGCGTCGGTGGCGGTTGCGACGGCGGTAAGAAAACCAAAACTAATTTCGGTTCCAACAATATCGTTGTCGATTGTTTTTGGAACGCCAATAATGTTCAAGCCCTTGTGCACAAGGTGGCTGGCCGCGCTCATGGTTCCATCGCCACCAATCACAATGATGGCGTCAAGGCGATGGCGTCGCGCGGTCTCGATGCAGCGCTGGGTCATGTCGCGAAAAATCGGCGCGCCGTGTTCGTCATTGCCAACGTGGTACCTGCTTGGGTTGCAACGATTGTTGCTGCCCAAAATAGTTCCGCCGCGCACCAGAATTCCAGCGACATCACGCGAAGTCAGTGGGCGAACGCGGTCGTCGATTAAGCCTTGAAAGCCATCTTCAATGCCAACCACTTCAATGCCACATTGCAAAATGGCGGTCTTGGTCACTGCGCGAATCACGGCGTTCAGGCCGGGGCAATCGCCGCCGCCGGTGAGAACGCCAATGCGACGAATATTTTCTGGAGGTGTCATGGAAAGCGTCAGATCGTAACCATCTTTTGCAAGCGCGCCACGCGCCGCCATCTTTCACATCAGCGGTACCATTCTTTCAATGACACAGGAAAAATCTCCAGCCAATCACGGCGACTCAGGCGGCGTTGAGGAAGTTCATCCATCGGTGCTTGAAGCGGCGCGGCGCGCCAAGTTGGATCGCTACCGAAATGAGATGGGAGTGGACCCATTTGGCGCGCGCGTGTCGGGCTTGGTCGCATTGCAAGACGCGCGCGCCGCGTTCAATGCCGACGCTCAAACGCAGCATGAACTTGACAGCGCCAAGGCCAAGGCCGACCCCGCGTTTCAAATTGTTGACACGCGCCCGCGCATGCAAGTGGCTGGACGCGTGGTGCAATACCGCGATCTTGGAAAAATTATTTTCTTTTGGTTGCGTGATCACACCGGCGACTTGCAAATTTCCATGAGCAAGGCCGCCGCCGACGCGAAGTCATTTGAAATTGCCAAGGCGCTTGATTATGGCGACATTGTGTGCGCGCAAGGACCCATTGGCCGCACGCAGAAGGGCGAAATTTGCATTTGGGCGCACCATGTTTCGCTGCAATGCAAAAGTTTAGCGCCGCCGCCAGGCAAGTGGCATGGCTTGGAAGACGCGGAAATTCGCTATCGAAAGCGCTATTTGGACATGTGGGCCACGCCTCGCACCATGCAAGTTTTTCAAATGCGCAGCCGCATTGTTGCCATGGTGCGCAACTTCATGCAGCGCGGCGGATATTTGGAGGTTGAGACTCCCATGATGCAACCGTTGGCGGGTGGCGCGGCGGCGCGTCCATTTGTGACCACGCACAACGCGCTGGGCATGAATTTATTTTTACGCGTGGCGCCCGAGTTGTATCTAAAGCGTTTGATCACCGGCGGCATGCCGCGCGTGTTTGAAATCAACCGCAACTTTCGCAATGAAGGCGTTGATCGCAGCCATAATCCGGAGTTCACCGCCATGGAGGCGTACGAGGCGTTTGGTGATTACACAAGCATTATGGACATGACGGAATCCTTGGTGCATGAGTGCGCCGTTGAAGTGGCTAAGGAACAAGCCGATGTTCCCGCGGGCCCCGTGCTTGCGTTTGGTGAATTGAAAGTGAATTACGCCAAGCCATTTCGCCGCGTCACTTTCGCGCAGTTGTTCAAGCAAGGCTCTGGTCTTGACATCTTTGATGAGAAATCTGTTTTGCAAGAGGCCCAGACGCGCCACATTCCACACGCCGCCAC
>CANJIC010000087.1 GCA_947474205.1 Planctomycetaceae bacterium
ATCGCCAAGCAAAATAATGCGCGCGTCAACGCGGTCACGGCGCGCGATCTCCAAGAGCTCATTGAACTCCATTCCGCAGCCGTGCAGGTCGCCTATGACAAGTGTTGCCATTCTGGGTAAAACCATAGGTGATTATCGTCAACTTGTCTTGTGGATAACCAAACATTTATGTGAAGTATTGGTGAAGAGGGGAGTAATTCCACACCGTAGAATCGCCTCATGTCCATTCGCCAACTTTCGCAACATGTGGTCAATCAAATCGCGGCGGGAGAAGTGGTGGAGCGGCCCGCGAGCGTGGTGAAGGAGTTGATTGAGAACGCCCTTGACGCCGGCGCAACCGACATTGAAGTGCGCATTGAAGGCGGCGGCCGCGAGCGCATTGAAGTGTCCGACAACGGTAGTGGCATTGGCGCCGACGAATTGCTGCTGGCGGTTTCGCCCCACGCCACCAGCAAAATTGCCACGGCGGATGACTTGATTGATATTTCCAGTTACGGATTTCGCGGCGAGGCGCTGGCCAGTGTTGGTTCCGTGGCGCGCCTGGTTGTTGTTTCGCGCGCCGCCACAAGCGAGCAGGGCGCCAGCATAGAAGTTGACTTTGGCGCGTTTTCAAGCGTGCGTCCAGCGGCAATTGCGGCGGGAACGCGCGTCGAGGTTCATCAATTGTTTGGGCAAGTTCCGGCGCGGCGTAAATTTCTTCGCAGCGATCCAACCGAGGCCGGCAAAGTTGTGGACGTGGTCGAGTGGTTGGCGCTTGGCCGCCCCGGCGTTTCATTTCGCTTGTTTCAACACGCGCGCATGACGTTGCAATTGCCCGCGGTGGATGATCCGCGCCTGCGCGTGGAGGCGGTGCTAGGCGACGAGTTCAAGGGAAAATTATTGCAAGTGGATCTCAGCGGCGCGGGTGCCGTTGCTATTTGGGGATTGATTGGCCGGCCAGAGCAAGCCAAAACATCCGCCAATGGATTGCGCATGGTGTTGAATGGTCGGCCCATTTCGGATCGAGGATTGTTGCACGCCATGCGCGAGGCCTACCGCGGTTTGGTGGAGCCAGGGCGCACGCCGGTTGGTTTCATCGCCATTGATATTGATCCGCGCGAGGTGGATGTGAATGTGCATCCCGCAAAAAGCGAGGTGCGATTTCGTCAGCCAGCGCTGATTCATTCCGCGCTGTTGCGCGCGGTGCGAAGCGCGTTGCAGGCGGCCAACTTGGTTCCAAACTTGCCCATGGGTGGCGCGTCGCTGGGTTCATCTTTTGGGTGGGGGTCGCGGCGCAATGAAAGTGGCGGCGCCCATGCAACACGCGATTTCAATGTGAATGTGTCTGATGGCGCTTCTGGTCACACTTCTGGTGACATGTCTGCTGGCGCGTGGCAGAACGCAAGCTTTGCGCCGCACGCTTCTGGTGGCGATCGTGGTTTTGAATTTTCCGCATTGCGCGAGGCGCTCACCGCGGGCGGCGCGCTTGCTGTTGATCAGGCTGTTGGTCAGGCGCAAACTCAAGCGCAAACTCCGGCGCAAACTCAAGCGCACAATCCAATCAACGGCGAGCCAATGTTGATGACGCCGCCGCGGCCCGCGACTCGATTTATTCAGGCGGGTAAAGCGTGGCTGATCACGTTTGATGGCGATGGAATTGTGATCATTGATCAACACGCGTTGCATGAGCGCGTCATGTTTGAGCGCCTGCGCGCCAATCTGACAACGGGGTCGCTGCCTTCGCAGCCGCGTTTGGTTTCCAGCATGATTCCCCTAAATGGCGAGCAATTGGAGCGGCTTGAAGCGTCGCAGGAATTGCTTACGCGCCTGGGATTTGATGTGCGCGCGTCGGGCCCCAAGAGCGCCACCATTTTCGCCGAGCCGCTCTTTTTAATTGAGCGCAAGGTGGATGTGCCCGAGATGATTCTAAGTTGGCTTTCGCGCGATCACGCCAGCACAGAGGATGGCGAGGCCGTTCTGTCGGAGGTGCTTGACATGATGTCGTGCAAGGCCGCGGTGAAAGCTGGCGACGCGCTTAGCGATATTGAAATTGCGGCGCTGCTACAAGATTTGGAACGCGTGGAGCGCGCCACCAATTGTCCACACGGACGACCCACCGCCATGCGCATTCCATTTCGCGAACTTGAACGTCGCTTTGGCCGCGGCTAATGCACGCCGCATGTCTAGAACATGTTGTACGCACTCTGTTCGCGCGAATATTTTATTCAGGCTCGTCGGCATCCGTAAGAATGCGCTCGAACAAAGTTTGACCCGTGCGCAAACAACGGCGCAAGTAGGGGCGGCACAAACCGCATCCGCCGCCGCACCCCAACGATAACTCCACTTCTGCAATGGTGCGTTGTTTCTCGCGCGCGTCTTTGAGCACGTCGACAAATGTGACTTGATAACAAATACAGCGATCAATATGCATGGGGTAGGTATTTCAAATTGAAATTTATCTGGGGTCGTAGGCGCAATCGTCGTCGCTTAAGAAACCGTTCTTGGGAAAGTCGGTGACATATTTCAAAAGTTGGGTGGTGGAAACCGGGCTCTTGCATGGCGCGGAAAAAGCGGCGCTATGTCCATCCAAGAAGCAGGCGTTGCAACAACCTTCGTGGCAAAAAGCGTTGGTTCCCGCGTGAATCATGCCCGCATTCAGTTCCACCGTGTTGCCCGGCGCGCGCATGAATTTATTGCTGCCGCCGCGATAGCCCGCGTCGGCAAAAAGCGCCACCGATGCGGCGTGGCGTCGCTGCGATGGGTTCAAACCCACACGCACGCGCGACCAACCATCTTGCATCACGCCATCTTCACCAACCTCCGGATAGAAGCCCTCATGTCCAATGAAAGTTGTGTTGTAGTTGTAGCCAGTCAACGGCTGCGCAGTTGAAGACGATGTTTGAAACTCCGGGCACTGCATGGCGTTGAGCGGATGATCGGTGTATGCGGTCAACGCGCCAGGCTTGCTGGCGCCGCCTTCGGTGCTTTCAAAATCCCAGGCCACGGTGCGAATGGAACTTGCCTCTTGGAAATAAATCACCGCCGCCGGAAACGCCGCGCGATTATTGGCGGCGTACATTTGGGCGGCCACGCCCATTTGGCGCAAGTTGTTGCAACACGTTGAACTTTTTGCGGCGGCATACACGCCACGAATTCCCCCAGTGGTCAGCGCGATCAGCACACTGATAATGCTGGTGGTCACTAACAATTCCACCAAGGTGAAAGCGCCGCGCATCACGGCGCCGTGCCCGACTATTGGCGCGCGTGATTTAGACATCGCCCATCCACAATAAAAGCAAACTGACATCGCCGGAATCCACATCGCCACTGTGGTCCAAATCGCCGGGTGAATTTGTGTCGCCAAACATAAGCAGCATGATCGCGATATCTCCGGAATCAATCATGCCACTGTCATCAAGGTCGCCAATTAAAATAGACTTGACCACCATGACCGCGTCCACTTCAGGCGAACTTGTGGCGCCCGCAAGTTGGCGAATACGCACAAAATGCGCTTGATTCAGGCTCACACTGGCCAGGTCAACTCCCACGCCGCCGCCCGAACCGTTGTAGGCGTTGATCACGTCGATGTAGTTCAACTCTTGCAGATCGGAAAGCATGATCGCGGGATTCATGGGCTTGCGAAAATCAGTTGGCAACTCGCCGGGCGCGCGGTCAAATGGCCCCGCGTCAATGAAGCCCATGGTGGGCATGGGTCCATCCGCCTGCGTGTTTGGAATTTCAAACCAAGTCACGCCGTCGTCGCTCACATCAATCAAGCCGCCTTCGCCAAAGCAGTAGCCGGGACTTCCTTGTCCACCTGAGACATCAGAAAAGAACGCGTTTGAAAACACAATCAAGTCCACGCCAAATGGATTGTTGGGTGAATCAATCGCCGCTTGGCCAAGTTCAAGCGTGAGCGATCCGCCCGCGCCAATCGAAACAATTTGATTGGTCATCCACGGCGGCTGAAATGGCGTCACGGTTTCGGGCGCGCTGGTTGTGCCAGTGGTGCGCGCGGGCTCACCAAGCGCGGTTTGTGGATTGCGATGTCCTGGCGCCGCGCCCGTGCCAGCGACATACGAGACCACGCGCGTGGCGAATGGTGAATCGCACAAACATTCGCGCGTTGTCATGAGGCACATGAATAAAGTTGCGATCCACGAAATCCAAATGCCGCGCGGACATGCGCAACCACTTCGCATGGCGGGCGTGGAAATACAACACGATCGCGTCGGGCAACTCAATAGATCATGCAAGCGTAAATACAATGGTGAAAGTGCACGCAATGTCGGGCTCCAAAATAGAGAAGCCTTGTCCTTACCCTACGTTCGCGAGGGCAGAGACCGATGGTCTTGACAGGTTTTCCGGCTTCGAGCATTCCAAGCGACCCGCCTTCCCAGTTCCAAATGGAACCAGTGGCAATTGGGCCCTTGTGTGGGGTTTGAAGCCCACAACTCGTTACGGCGGCGCGTCCGCGGTGGAATTTCACCACACTTCCCTAAGCAACTTTTGCCGACAATCCGCAAAAGTTGTCTGCAATTGTGGAACTACCACAATCCATCAAGACGAACAGAGTCTAGCGAATTTTGTTGTGGCGGCGCACGCGTCATTTTTCCCTTCACCCAGCGTTGACCAGCCATGCGGATTTGCCGTAGATTCAACCCTTCGCTCGTTTGAAAAGACCCACTATGGAGAACCCTGTGAAATTGATTGCCTCTGCATTCGCCACTTTGATCGCGTCCACTTTTATTTTGACAAGCGTTTCGCTTGCCGCATTTATTGTGCAAGAGGACCCCGCGCCACCATCCGATACCGCCGCCACGCCACCAGCAGACGCCACAAATGATGATGCGGTGTTAGAAAGTTTGCCGGCGCCAATGCAAGCGCAAGTGAAGCAGATGTTGGCCAAACTTTTGACGGTCAAGGATCCAGCAAAACTTCGCCAAGCGCTTGATGCCATGGACGCGCAAAGCGCGCAAATGCCCGAGGAAGCGAAACCCATGTTTGAATACATGAAGAAAAAAATTCAGAATCGGATCGATGAACTTACGGCCGCCGCTGCGCAAGAAACTCCAGCCGCCGCGACAACTGAAACTCCAGCCGCAACAGAAACTCCAGCCGCAACAGAGACTCCAGCCGCAACGGAAACTCCAGCCGCAACCGAAACGCCAACCGCTGCGGAGGCGCCAGCGATTTCCGCCGCCGTGCAAAAAGCCATTGAAGATTTTTTATATGGCGTGCTCGCTGGGCGTAAGGAACTTGCGGAGACCAACGCCAAATTTATTTTGGCCAGCGATGTTTCCAACCAACAACTCGCTCAAATGCTGGATGACCCAACACGACAAGAGCGATTGATTCGCGCTGTTCGGGCCGCCAAGGGAATGGGCGAAGTGGGGGATCTTGCATCGCAAATTGAAATTCGAGTGGCGGCGGGTCGCTTGCAATTGTCGCGCGATCAGTCGCGTGTTGCATTGGCTGTTGGGCAACTCAATGGCACCATGCGCCAGCAAACAATGGCTCGAGCCACGCTGACCGCGGCGGGCGCCTATGCGATGCCGGCTTTATTGAAAGCCATGCTTGGTTCCTCCAACGCGCAGTTGGCATTGCGTGCTTCACAAACCATAATCGATATTGGTCGGCCCGCGGTGCTTCCCTTGTGCGTGGTTTTAGTTGGGGCGGCTCCGCAAGAACAAATTGCGATTTGCAATATGTTGGCGGCGATCAACCAAAAGACGGCGGCACCGTGGCTGGTCAAGACAATGCGTTTGGCCGCAACCAGCGATGTACGCAACGCAGCCGGCACCACTTTGCGCGCCTTGAAAGTTGACACTCTTTCGGAGCAATCTCTTTGGACAAATTTGGCGCGCGATTATTTTGTCTCACGAGATCGGCTGACCCCTTATCCAGATGATGCATCGCAAATAGTGTGGAGCGTCGATGCGTCAGGATTCTTGGTGCCTAAAATGGTCCCGACACAAATCTATGGAGACATGATGGCACAGCAATGCGCCCAAGAGTCCATGCTTCGTGACGCCAAGGGAGCTGATGCGCTGTCCATTTATCTCGCGGCGGGTTTGCGAATTGAATCCGTTTCTGTCGAAGGTGAATCAAGCAATCAATCCATCATGAGCATCGCGTTGGCCGCTGGTCCCGAGCAAGCGGAACGCGTGTTGCAACTGGCGCGCCAAGTGAATGATCCCGGCCTCACACTTATTGCAATTCATATTTTGTCCAAGACCGCCAGCGAGTCCATGTTGGTTGATTCCAAAGCGGGTAGCCCAATCTTGGGTTGCCTTACAAATCCAAGCCGCCCAATTCGCACGGCGGCGGCCTTGGCGATCGCGCGCGCGTTGCCCAAAAAAGCTTTTCAAAGTTCCGAAAAAGTCGTGCCCATCTTGGGTGCGGCCGTTGCGCAAGGTCGCGATCCACGCACTATTGTGCTTGCCAAAGATGAAGCGCAGCGGCGTGAACTTGAGGGGCGCTTGTCGCAGATTCATTGCGTCCTTCTTTCCTCGGAGCCGACGCCTGCCGCGGTGTTGTCAACTCTTGAAGGTCGCGGAGCGCCCGACTTGATCATCGCCAGTGGTGGCGCCGATGAAATGGCAGCATCAATCTCCATGCTTCGATCAAATCCCGCTATCGCGTCCACGCCCATCATGTTGGTCATTGCCGCCGCGGATGAGGTGCGAATTGATCGCGCCATTCGACAGGATCCAACAGTTGTGATTTGGTTCCAAGGTAAATCCGACGAGCAATTTCAAGCGGCCGCGAAGCAACTCATGGCGCGCACAATTGGCGTGACGGCCACTGAAGGGGATGGCGCCACGGAGTCCCTGGCGTTGCAAAGTGAAACACTTGATGTCTTGCGCTTGATTGGTGAATTGCCCACGTCGCCTTTGAAAGTGGTCGATGCGCAACGAGATTTGATAGACGCGCTTTCCACAACAACCGCGCAAGCGCAAACGCAAGTGGCCCGGGTATTGGCGGTCATGCCCACTCCCAAGGCGCAACAAGCGTTGATCAATGCGGCGTTGGCGGCCACGCAAGAGCAGCAAATCGCGTTGCTTCAAGCGCTTGCTGAAAGCGGTCGGCGCTACGGCAATCAAGCCGAGGAAATGCAACTTGATCGTTTGCGCCAGGCGTTGGCCGGTGCCAAGGGCGCGAACGCGGATGCTTTGGCTCAAGCCTACGGCGCGTTGAATCTTGGCACCGATCAAGTATTGAAATTGATTTTGAAATAATGTTGCATGTGCGCGTGGTGTGATCGCGCCTCGCATTCGCGTCATAGGACGCAATGCCGCCTTAGCTCAGTTGGTAGAGCGGAGCTTTCGTAAAGCTCAGGTCACGGGTTCGAGTCCCGTAGGTGGCTTTGATTTACCCACCGAGTCGTTGAAGTTGGTCGGTAATTTGCTCGGCGTAATTGATGAGACCCAATGCGCCCTTGGCCTCCACAGTGATTCGGGCCAACCGTTGCGTCTCTTGCGGATTTAATTGTTCAGTGGATTGCGCCGCAAACAGTTGAGTCAATGCAATTTGCGATGAGCCACCCTCGCGGCGTAAATCTTGAATGGAACCAAGCACGCGTGTTTTGGCCAAGAGCGCGGCGGACGCCAGTGATGGGTTCAATGATTGAATGGCTTGCAGAGAAGACAACAATGTTTGTCTTAATTTGGTGTTGGACAAGTCGCCACAATTGGCAATGTTCATGTCTTTTGCGGCGCCAATGAGCGCATCTTGTAATTGCTTGGTGGCTTTTTTGATATTGGTTTCAGAGAGATCGACATTCTTCCACGCCGTCGTCAATGGAAGTGGTTGCGTCTCTGAAGCGCAACCAAAGACCACAAGAACGGCGCAGAGTGAAGCAACGTGCATGCTCGACTTACAACCAAATGCACGGCGCAAAGTGAAACGCAATGTGGA
>CANJIC010000088.1 GCA_947474205.1 Planctomycetaceae bacterium
AGCGACGCGCGCGACATTGCGTTTCTGGCGGTCATCAATCGTTACACGGATGCGCCGCCCGCGGTCGCATTTATTCGCGGACTTGGTCTTGGTGAAAAAGCCATCGCCGCAAGCGTTGCGCATGACAGCCACAATGTTGTCGTTGCTGCGGGCACACGCCAAGCGTTGGCCAAGGCTGCAAACGCCGTGTTTCAGGCGCGCGGCGGTTTGGTTCTAGTGAATGGCGATCGAGTAGATGTGCTGCCGCTGCCCATCGCCGGGTTAATGAGCGATCAACCCGCCGAGGACGTTGGCGCAAAATATGAAGCCATGACCCGCAATGTTGGCGCCACATTCAAAGCGCCATTTATGACGCTTAGTTTTTTAGCGCTCCTACCAATTCCCGCCCTGAAATTAAGCGACCTTGGTTTATTTGACGCGCGCGCATTCCACTTCACCAATGTGCAACTTGAAACCGCGAAATAAAAAAGCCCGCCAAAAGTGTGAACTGAGCCCCCACGCAACCGTTGCCAATTCCCGCGCCGCAGAAAATGTGGCACCATAAAGCGATTTGAGCTTCCACGCAAACGTTACAAATTCTCGCGTCGCAGAAAGTGTGGCACCACAAAGCGATTTGAGCTTCCACGCAAACGTTACAAATTCTCGCGTCGCAGAAAGTGTTGCACCACAAGCGAGTTGAGCACCCACGCAACCGTTACAAATTCCCGCGTCGCAGAAAGGGTGGCACCACAAAGCGAGTTTAGCACCCACGCGAGCCCCGCTCGCGTGGGGTGCGTTGTCTGAGCGACTGGTGCCACCCTTTCTGCAGAGCGTTTCACTTTCTCGCTCCCGCTGCCACCCTTTCTGCAAAGCGTTTCACTTTCTCGCTCCCGTTGCCACCCTTTCTGCAGAGCGTTTCACTTTCTTTCGCCCGTTGCTTGAACCCACCCCAGCAACATCATGCATCAAGGAAATAAAAAACGCCGATCGGAAAAACCCAAATCGGCGTGAAACAAAGCGGGCGAAGGGGCTCGAACCCTCGACATTCACGTTGGCAACGTGACGCTCTACCACTGAGCTACGCCCGCAGCGAGGAGGAAGTATAGCGAAATTTTGAATGTGATTTAGACATATTAATTTTGAGAAAATCACGTACTCAAGTTGCTAAATTTCAAAGGTATGGCTACAATTTTATCCTTCTTGGGGGTTACACAAAGGACCCCAACATGTCAAAAAATACGATTCAAGTCAGTAAAAAACTCAAGGCAATGGTTTCAGAATTGAAAGATCTGCGCGAAGTTCGCAGGGATTTTGAGAAATTATTGAAGACCCTTCACGAACTAGGACTTTCCGCAAAAATCACTTTGCGTCGATCCAACAAGGCAAGTCCAGACGGCACCAACAAAGGTGCTCCGCGATATCGCAGCACCAACAAGGAATTGTTGGAGCAATACAAAATGTTGAGCAAAAAACTTCCTGAGCAGTGGTCCACACGCGAGGAAATTTGCAAGACCGCTGGTTTGGATACCAAAACCGTTGATGTTCCATTTATGTGGCTTGTGAAAGGCGGCAAGGATGCGAACAAGAAAGTGATGAAGCCACTTTTGCAAGGCAATGGTCGGCGCGGCTTGGGCGGCGCGTACAAGAAGATTTAAATTTTTCAAGCATGCACAAAGACGCTCGATACATTTGTATTGAGCGTCTTTTATTTTTGCAGGACAATTTTCATAACGCGTTTGCTTTGTATTGCGCGCACGCATGAAAAAAATTCACCACACTACAAGCGCGTTGTGGGCGCACCAGACAACGCGTAATGATTCACCATATCAACAGTGACTTGCAATGAATCAATGATCGGTGACTGGAATTCCCATGCCGCTGCGATTTGGCGGAGCGGGGCGAGGCGGCATCTTGAATGGATGATCTTTCAATGCTTGCTGCATGACCTCGACAGCTTTCTCAAGTTGTGGATCGCGTCCGCCACCCGCAAGCCCGCCTTTCATCAGCGCGGGATCATCAATCACTTCAATATCGGGATCAACGCCGTGGCCTTCAACGCCCCATGTGCTGTCGAGTTTGTAAAAACCAAACGAAGGAGTGCTGATGGAACCGCCATCAATAAAGCTAGGATTTCCGCTGATTCCAACCAAACCGCCCCATGTGCGCGTGCCAATGACGGGGCCAAGTTTTTCCTGCTTGAACAGCCACGGAAACATGTCGCCACCAGAACCGGCAAGACCGTTGATAAGCATGGCCTTTGGTCCTTGGTGAGAATCGGGTGGCCAAATTTGTTCGCCTGCGTCGCGTCGCGCCCACGCGTTGGTGGCGGGGCGGTTCATCATTTCAATGAAACGATTTGGAATTTGTCCGCCACCATTCCAGCGCTCATCAATGATCAACGCGGCCTTGTGGCGATTGCCTTGGAATTGGCGCACCAAATCATTTTGTCCGTCGACGCCGGTGTTGGGAACATAGATGTATCCAACTTGACCGCCACTTGTTGAATCAACCCACGCGCGGTTGCGCTCGATCCACTCGCGATAGCGCAGCGACGACTCGCTGCCTTGGGTGCGCACGGTCACAACACGTTCGGTGGCGTCACGCTCTGGTTTTTCTGAAACGGAGAGCGTGATTGTTTTTCCCGCAAGACCGTCAAAGGCGGCCCATGGATCAAGCGTGGTGTCAACGGGTCGACCGTTGACTTCAAAAAGATATTCACCTGGCTTCACGCCAGCTGTGATCAGCGGATTGCGCGCGTCGGTGTCCCATGGCGCGCCTTGCACCATGTGGGCAAAGCGATAGATTTTTTTATGGTCGGGGGTTTCAAACACATCCCAGTCCACGCCCAACATGCCGGTGGAGGCGTACATGGGCGGCGTTTCAATGTCGCCAGGTCCCAGCAAATACGCGTGACCCACATTCAATTCGCTGATCATTTCGGCGATGATCCAATTCACATCCTCGCGGGAATTGGCGCTTTCCAGCAGTTGTAGAGCATGTTCGCGTTGCGCCTTCCAATCCACTTGATGCATGCCTTGGTCATAAAACCAATCGCGCATGATGCGGTTGGCGTCAATGACAATTTGCTTCCACTCGGCGCGCGGATCAAGGTCCATTGGCATGGAATCGGTGATCACAGTTTTGGATTTCGCGTCGGCGGTGCTGTCCACAATCACGGCGCCACCTGCGCGGGGCACCAACAATTTTTTACGGTCGGCGGACATGTCAAAGCCATCACCCTCGGTGACGCTTTTTTCTTTTTTCTCCTTGTCGGTCAAGTCGAGAATTTTTATGCCCTCTTTGGAGCGCGCGAAAAGAAGCAGGTTCTTGTCGTTGAACGCAAGCGAGCCGTAGCCGCCCGGTTTCATAGGAAGAGCGGCCGCGCGATTTTCGAATCCGTCCAGATCAATTTTAATCGGCGCGGCGGGGGCAGGCTTTTTGTCGCCATCTTTTTTATCGTCGGACTTTTTCTCGTCCGCCACTTTGGTGGTTTCAGTTTCGGATTTTGCTGGCGGATCATTGGGCTCGCGCTCTGGCGGCGGCGCTGGCGGATCATTCGAATCATTTGGCGACGGGCCGTCATCCTCGTCGCCATTCTCCTTTTTGTCCGCGTCTTTTTTGGGCGCATCATCCGCGGGTTTGTCCGTGTCTTTTTTGGCGTCCTCCTTTTTATCACCGTCTTTTTTTTCCGCGTCCTTCTTCTCGCTTTGCTTTTCCTCCTCGTCGCTCTCGGCGGCCCACGGCATCTTCACATCTTTACGCAGTGGAACCAGAAACAACTGCTGCGCGTCGGTGTAAATCCATGTGGAATCCAGCGCGCTGTAGGTGGGGGAGAAAGTTCGTTCGCTTGCAAACACAAGGAAATCGCCTTTGGAATCAAAGGTTGGAGTTGAATCAGAAAACATGCCGGATGTGACGGGCGTGGATTTTTGCGAAGCCACTTCATAGATATAAATCTGCGGCGTGTCGCGATCAAGCGTGCGGCGCGTGTAGGTGATCCACGCGCCGTCATGGCTGAAGGATGGATTGGGAGTGCTGGCGCGCGGATCGCGGTCGACCAACACGCGCGATGCATCGGCAAGCGTGACCAACCACAACGAACCAGTCTTGTCGCCGTAGGTCAACTTCTTCGAGTCCGGACTCCATGTGATTGACTCCTTGAACGGACCGCCGTCGGTTGTGAGCGCGCGCTTCTCACCCTTGCCGTTGGCGGGCATAACATACAACTCGTACTCGCCGGTGGAGTCGTCAAAGAACGCAATGCTTTCACCGTCAGGACTCCACGCGGGCGAACGCTCAGCAACACCACTGCTGTGCACGAGCAATCGCGGCGATCCATTTTCTGTAGGCAGCGTCCAAATGGCGCCACGCGCGGCAACCACAACGCGCTTACCAGTTGGTCCAATATTCCAAGATTGAATTTGTTTTGAAGCATCAATTGTTCGATGCGCAATCTTTGGTCGATTGCCTGGAATCGCAACAGAAATTGCGCGCGCTTTGGCGCTGGACAAATCCAGCAACATCAATTGATCGCCTTTTTGAAAAACCATTTCGCCTGCGCCGTCAGTATGTGGACCGATTGCCGGCCAGCGAACATCTTCATCGGTGAAAAAAGTAACTTGCTCTTTTTTCAGGGAAATTATGTTGTATTTCCATACATTCATGCGGTGGCCTTCGCCCTCATCCGACACGTAATACAACCACTCGCCGTGCCACATTGGAAATGAATCCACGCCTTCCCATGTTGTCACGCGACGACTTGTTCCGTCCTTCAAGTTGTAAAGCCAAATGTCCGTGGCCATGCCCCCGCGGTAGCGTTTCCAAGTACGGGTGTCGACGGAGTGCGGCGTGTAGGCCAACCACTCGCCATCGGCGGAAATGGAACCGTTGGCGCCGTATGGAACAGGCAACGGCTGCAGCATTCCACCAACGGCGGGAACACGGAACAAGCGCGTCATGCGCGCAAGTCCGCTGAGATCATTGGACGAAAAAATAAGCGAGCCATCGTTGGTCCACTCGCACAGATTTTCCGTGCCAGGCTGATGCGTGACGCGATAGGGTTGACCGCCGCCCACAGGCAATGTGTAGATGTCGCGGTTGCCTTCATAGCCGCCAACAAAGGCGATTGTTTTTCCATCCCAAGAAAATTTTGGCATGCTCTCGGAACCAGGCGCGCTTGTGAGCGGCCGCGCCACTCCACCATTTTTGTCGACAAGCCACAAGTCATTGGCGAATGTAAAAACAATGTCGCTTGGGCCAAGATCCGGGTAGCGCAACATGGATGCGGGCGGCGATTGCGTTGGGGCGTTATTTGAATTTGTGCTTTGTGAAAAAGTGGCGGCGCACACGGCAAGAATGGTGACTAGGAACATGCGCTATTTGTAGCCCGAAACATTGCAAAATGCGCTTGTCCGCCAGGCAAAAGTTCGAATTATGCGGTGGAATATGTGAATGCAAATCAGATCGCGCGCGCTAGCACCAGGTGGCGGATGATTTCAAAGTGGCTTAGTCGGATTCGATCTGGTCAATATCAATGCCCGATTCAATCAACGCGTCGCGCAACTTCTGCAAACCGCGTCGGGCATGCGTTTTGACCGTGCCCAGTGGCAAGCCAGTTGATGTTGCAATTTGTTCATGGCTGCAACCGCATTCAATAGAAAGGTGCAGCACTTGATGTTGCTCGGGGCGAAGTTTTTCCATGGCGACATGCGCGATCGCGCCGGCTTCCTTGATTTGACAACGCGGCAATTCATTGCGGTCCAATTCCACATCTTGAATGATTGATCCTGGCGCGGGGCGGCGCATGCGCTGGCGAGTTCGATCAATCAGGCGGCGGCGCGCGATGACGGAAACAAATGTGCTTTCGCTGGCGATGGTTGGATCAAAGCGATGGGCCGAGCGCCACACGCTGATAAAAATTTCTTGGACAACATCCTCGGCGTCCGCGGCGTTGGAGCAACTGCGTCGAACCAGCGACCAAATGAGTCCGCGAAATCGTTCCATGCAGGCAAGCATGGCTCCAGTGTCACCAGCGCCAACGCGTTGCAATAGCGACAGCGGTTCTGCAACCACTCGCTTCACAGAAATTCTTGGCTTGACCGAAGTCTTCTGCATTCTTCAATGTTACTCCAATTGAGAAATAAATCCCTATTCGGATTTAACGGCTAATTTCGCCAATTCCTTGGTCTAGCAGCGCCGCCACGCTCCAAGCTTGCCCCACGCAACCGCCCGCATTTTGCGGTAGATCACCATCGGCGACCTCGCAGACTTGTCCCAGACAACCGTGGCGCAGATGTTCTTGAAATTGTTTTTGAATTTCATCCACGCGCTTGGCGTTGCCCAGTGTTCGCAGCGCGCAACCAAGCGGCGCGATGAGCCACGGCCACGCTGTGCCATTGTGATACGCCTGGTCGCGCACTTCGACGCGGCCACCGTAGCGACCGACATAGCCTGGGGAATTTTTTTCCAGCGTGCGTAGTCCATATGGAGTGAGTAAATCTTTTTCAACGCGCGCCACAATTTTTTGCGCGACCGCAATTGGAATGAGTTGAACCAAAGGTTGCACGGCGAACAACTGGTTGGGCCGTTGCAATGTGTCAACGCCTTGCGGACTGTCAAGCGTGTCGGCAAGTTGATCTTGATTGTCGTTGATATAGCGCGTGAAACTTTTTTGCGCCTTGGCCAGCGCTGCGTTCCACGCGGTTGCGTCTTGCTTTAGTTGAGGCGCCCATTCAATCAGCGTGGCCAGCAACCCGCACCAAAGAGCGTTAATTTCCACTGGTTTTCCCATGCGCGGCGTGATCACGGTGGCGCCAACTTTGGCGTCCATCCAAGTCAGTTGCGTGCCAGGATCTGTGGCCATAAGCAATCCGTCGATGGGGTCAACGCGAATTCCGTGGCGCGTGCCTTTGGTGAAGGCGTTGAAGATATTCACAAGCGTTGGAAATAGATCGCGCGCCAATGTGAAGTCGCCCGAGGCGTTCACGGTGCGCCGCGCGGCGCTTGCCAGAAGTAGTGGCGCGTCAACGCTGTTGTCCAACCACGGTTCACCAGGCGATGGAAAACGATTTGGCAGCAGTCCATCTTTTTCAAAGTGGGCCAGGGAACGCAAGATGGCTGCGGCTTCATCGAAGCGGCCGGTTTCTAAACAAAGTCCCGGCAATGAAATCAACGCGTCGCGTCCCCAATCCGCGAACCACGGATACCCCGCGATAATGCTGGTGCCGCGCGCGCCATCTGGAAGCGGGCGCTCCACAATAAATTGATCCGCGGCCAGAACCAAGCGCGCGCGAAAGGCATTGTCTTGCGCTTTGGCCAATGCGATCAACGATTGATCGCGCGCCGCGGTGGCCGCCATGATGCGCGCGCCTTCGCCCGCCGGCTCCAGGCGCGTGCTGGCTGTAAAACCCCGTGATTCACTTGGTTTAAGAGATATTTTTAGAATGCCAGCGCAACAGTGGGCGTCCACGCAGTCGTAGCCGCACGCTTGCTCAACGGGTAAAAAATAATCGCCATACCACGCGCCATCAGTCACGGCGCTGGCGCCATCGGCCTGTAGAAAAATATCCTTGCCCTCGCCGCTTGCGTGGTCAATGCACACATGCAGACCGCGCTCACATGCTTGAATGCGCGGCGTGAATGAATTTGGTTTCACCAGTTGATCATGCGGCCGATGATTCACCATGCATTTCAATTCAAGCTCAAGCGCGTCGCCACCGATGAGCGTGAGCGTAATCGCTGTGGCATTGCGGCCGCGCGCCATTGAAATACGCTCCTGCAAATGAGCGGCGCCAATCTTCCATTCACGCACAACAATTGATCCATCAAGCCATACGCGTGAAAGAGACG
>CANJIC010000089.1 GCA_947474205.1 Planctomycetaceae bacterium
CGAGCGTCACTACAAAGTGGCGCGTCGCGTGCAAGGTATTTTGCAGCGCTACAAGGATCTGCAAGACATCATCGCCATCTTGGGCGTTGACGAACTTTCAGAAGATGACAAGTTGACCGTGGCGCGCGCGCGCAAGATGGAGCGCTTCTTGAGCCAGCCGTTCTATGTGGCGGAAATCTTCACCGGTTACCCAGGCGTGACCTGCAAGCTTGAGGAAACCATTGATAGTTTCGAGCGCATTGCCAACGGCGAAGGCGACGATTTGCCTGAGAGCGCGTTCATGTATGTTGGAACTCTCGATGACGCCCGCAAGAAGGCGGAGAAGATGGCTGCGGCCGTCTAATTAGAACTGCTTTATTTGCAGGTATTTATGATTTAAATCGAAAGCCGATCCGTTCAACTGGATCGGTTTTCGTTGTTTTATGCTCAGTTTTATCAGTCAAAATTGAATTGCTGGCCTATCCATAATTTCTGATTTTTAGAAAAAAAAAAAAGAATATTTCTTGATATAAATCAACTTGAAATACTCGTTCACTAGTTCACGGGGGATGGTTTCTGTTCCTAATTCCGATACACCCTCGCAATTCTGAAATTTATTTGTGAAAAAAAGTTCGTCTGCAAAAACTAAATCATTGGATGCGCGGCGTGGTTCATCCGCTTCCAAAGTTGGCAGAACATCAAATGGAAATTCTTTCGGGACGAGCAATGGACATTCCGCTGGGGCGAGCAATGGACATTCCGTCGGGGCGAGCAATGGACATTCCGTCGGGGCGAGCAATGGTCAATCCCATTCTCCTGCTTTCGCGAGTTTGTTAACAAAGCAGTACCAGGCATTGCGCGAGATGGCCGGACGAATTTTGCGCAGCGAGCGCCTTATCAAAAGTTCCAAAATCAATCGTGAAATGTCGCCAACATCTTTGGTGGCTGAATCCACGCTGCAACTTTTGGCGCAGCGTGTCGCCATTCAAGGCGACGAACATCTTCAAGGCTTGGCGAATATTTCAATGCAGCGCGTGCTTTCCGACCGCGCACGAAAGGGCCGCGCGCTGAAACGCAGCGGCGATCCTCGCGATCTTCTTAAAGCAGAGGAAGTAAAATCTGAAGTGCAGGAATTGGCCATCATGAACGCCATAGAGGCGCTACGCGCGGTGCGTCCGCGGCAAGCCGAAGTGATCACTGCGGTGTGCTTGCAAGAGTTGTCCATTGAACAGGCCGCCAAAGAGCTCAACATGACCGTGCCAACACTCAACCGCGACCTTCGCGCGGCGCGTGAGTGGCTTGCCAAGCGCCTGAAATAAAATTGGGAAATGAAATCAAGTTTAAGCGATCAATGCTGGAAGCGCGCTATGCAATTCAAAATTATTCTTGTGTTGGGCGGACCGCGCGTGACGGGCTTGCCAAGCGCCTCAATAAAATCTACTTAGGGTGCGCCGCGTTGAACTGATCCAGCGCATCTTGCCACTTCTTGGGGTCTATTTTTGCCTGTGGAAAACTTGGTTCGGCGGCGGACCAGTCGTTGTGGAATTTCACCAAATCGCTCAATGTCATGCGAATTCTGGCTGGCGGCGCTTCGATGCCTTTCAAACCGTTCAACCCTTCTTGCAAATCAGCGTCCGCTTCTTGCCATTTTTTCAGTGAAGCAAGAATGGAGCCACGACGCGAGATAAAGACCCACAACTTGGGATCTGTTTTTTCAAACACGCGCCGCGCCTTCTCCACGGATTGATTTGAAAATTCCAGCGCCGCGTCAAATTGACCCTGATCTTGCAGAACCTTGGCGAGATTGTTCAGGGAAATAATCACGTCCGCGTGGTCCGCGCCCAGCCGACTTTGATTGGTCTTGAGCGACTCGCGAAATAATTTTTCCGCCTCGGCCAAGTTGCCTTGATTGCGCAAGCAGAACGCCAAATTGTTTTGCACGCGCGCAACATCTGGGTGGTCGGGCGAAAATTTCGCCAAGTAACTGGCCAGCGCCTCGCGAAATAATTTTTCCGCCTCCGCTGTCTTGCCGCGCTCTTGTAACGTTTGCGCAAGATTGTTCATAAGCAACGCTGTGGTGGGATGATTTTCACCCGCAAAATTGCGCATGGTGTCAATAGCCAAGCGCGCGTTGATTTCTGATTGCTCCAACTGATTGGATTCCATCTGAAGAACAGCCAGATTTTGATAATCCCCCGCCACCGTGGCGTTGTTGTCGCCAAGCAACTCGCGGTCCATTTTCAGCGCGGCCTCCAACAATGGCTGCGCATCTTTGTAACGGCCGGCGGTTTGCAGAACAATGGCCAAGTTTCCAAGCGCGGTCGCGGTTTGCACTCGATCCTTGCCCTGCAACAATTGCGCGCGATCGTTGGCTTCTCGAATAAAGCGCTCCGCCTCTGGCATGTTGCCCTTGTCTTTGTTCACCAATCCGTAATTCATAAGAGTGGCCACCGCGGTCGGATCACCCGGCTGCCAATGCGGGCGCGATTCTTGAAGCACGATCTCGTACAACTTCAACGACTCGTCATACTGACCGAGCGCTTGCAGCGCCAAGGCTTTCTTTTCAGTCGCAACTACATATTCGCGGCTTTGTTCGCCCAAGTTTGCACGTGACAATTCCATGGCGCGATCAAGTAGCGCAAGCGCCGCCTGCGCTTGTCCCACTTGCGTGAGTGTTCCACCAAGAACTGTTGAAATGGCGATGGCTTCCGCGGCGCGCTCAGGAGGATGAGTTTGAAATCGCTTGGCGGCGGCGTCAAGCACTTCGCGCAGAGAAATATTTTCTGATGCACTTGCGCCAAAGGGGTCAGCGGCGCCGATTGTTTCCACCAGAAAGTTGGTCACCGCCATGGCGGCGTCTTTTTCTTGGTTGGCGCGCGCGGCGGAGCGAACGCTAATGACGGTGGCCACGGACATGGCCGCCAACACGCTAACAACCGCCGCCACTTGCAAGCGGCGCCGCAGCACAAAGCGCTGCGTTTGATACAGCAAACTTGGCGGTCGCGCCTCCACCACTTCACCGTTCATGTGGCGCGCAAGATCATCCAGCAATTCAGAAACACTTTGATAACGACGCTCGCGATCAATTTCCAAACACTTCAACACAATCGCGTCCAAGTCGCCGCGCAATTGCGTTTGCAACATTTTCATGGATATGCCGCGCTGCTGCGCCACTTCAATCGCGGCTTCAGGCTCCTCATGAATCAAGCGCGCGTAACGCAGCGACGGACGCTCCGGTTGCGGCTCGCTAATTCGGCCATCCAATTCGCGCACGGGATCGCGACGAACCGGGCGCACACCGCACAAAAGTTCACCCAAAATAATTCCAAGCGCCCAAATGTCGCTGCGCGCGTCGGCGTCGCCGCGAAATTGTTCAGGCGACATGTACGCCGGCGTTCCCAAAGGCGTGCTGGCTTGCGTGGTCAATGAACTCAACGGATCGGCGCCCACCACGGCCTTTGCAATTCCAAAGTCAATCACTTTGGGAATGGCGTGGTGATCTTCGAAACTGATCAAGATGTTCGCGGGCTTCAAGTCGCGGTGCAATATGCCGCGCTGATGCGCGTGAATAACGCCGTGACACGCGTCCATGAACAACTTCAACCGTTCTTGAATGCTTGCGAATTCCAAATCGCAATGCGCGTGAATAGGCAAACCCGCAACAAGCGGCATTGCGAACCATGGCCGTCCATCTGGCGAGGTGCCGCTTTCAAAAATCGTGGCCACATTTGGGTGATCCATAAGCGCCATGGCTTGTTGCTCGGCGCGAAATCGGGTGAGAATGGCTTGACTATCCATGCCCTTCTTCAACATTTTTATGGCGGCCGTGCGCTTCACCGGCGCGTGTTGCGCACCCAGATACACAAAGCCATATCCGCCTTCACCTAGCTCGCCAAGAATTTCAAATGCGCCAAGTTTGACAGGCATGTCCGGCTGCTCAGTCGCTGCGTTGGCGTGACTTTGAGTTAAATGCTGCGCTTCTTTAGTGAAGCCAGATCGCTCAAGTCGTTCAAGAAGAAGTTCAAACGCAGACTTCATGGTTTTATACTAACGCTCAAGAAAATAAATTGTGACATTGTAGTTTCGTTTAACGGAAAATATTAATTATCAAAGTCCGCGGCTTGAATTTGCGACACGCGCCCAGACGGTCCAAAGGAAATTGCCCACGCACGTGGATGCGCCTGCGACGGAAACAAAGCGCCGGTGGCAAGCGTGCTGAGATTGTCGCCGTACTGCCAGCGGTCCTCTGGAATAATCACCTCGCCATCGACTTCCTTTGCGGTGTACTTGCTACTTGGCTCACCAAGCAAGGCTTCAACTTCTTGCTTGGTCATGCCTGTGTGAACCTTGCCCCAATTGTCCTGGTACTTCGTTTCACACCCTGGCGCGCAACACAGTGACGCCATGAAAGTCCCCGCCAAGATGCACTGATACAACCATGTTGTGCACATGAAACGCCGACGCGCGCAGGGCGAGATTGGGGGATGTGGCTTCATCTAAAAATTGTAGCGTTCAGATTTTCAACTCCTACACCTTGCATGACATGTGCGCCGTGCATGCGCGGGCACATAATTTCATTACACTTTTAGCAGTGGGTCATTATTCAACAACTCTGTACCGGGTGAAATTGCAAGATTCACGGCGCCAAGACAAGTTGACGTATTCGCAAGTCATCACCTTGATTCAAAGTGGCGTGCTTGACTTAGACGATCACATTGCTCCGACGGGCACCAATGAATGGATGCATGTGTGGGAATTGCAAGAAGCGTTTGAAGCGTGCGTGGTGAGCGCGTACCGACTTCATGCGCCAGCCATTGGCCGAATGCGCAAAAGCATTTCCGGAAATTGGTTGACCGTGGTTGAGTTTCGCGATCAACGCGATGAATTGTTGCGGCAAGAGCCTGGCGTGACCCACAGCGCGTGGGCGGAGCGGCCAAGACCGGATTTAATCAATGATGTGGAAGGTCATGAACTGCACGCGGCGGTCGCCATTGGGGCGGCGCGGCAATCCATGCTTCCCATGGACACGCAAAAGGATTCATCCGAAAGCACGGATGAAAGCGCTGAAATTTTTCGGGAAAATATTTCTAGAATTCTTAAAGGTGATCTGCCAGAGTGGGCCGACCCTCACGCATTGCTGCAGTGCGCCAAATCAAACGCGGTCAAAATATGTTGTATCGCGCTCTTTGTGGCCGCGGTCACAGATCCATTTCGTCCTTGGATTTCGTTGCTGTGGTTTGTCGTGCCCAGCGGCGCATACTCCATGTACGCGGCACTGCGTCAACTGGCCAGCGCGGGAGTGAGGCGAGTGTGGGCGGATCGCTTTATCACATTCATTCTGTTCACATTGATATTCGCCATTGAATTGATTGTGACAATGAAAGCTGAACCAAATCACCAGACTGGTATTTTTTCTAGAATTCCACAAGTGGCCGCGTTGCAAGAACAATTGCGAGCGCCACACAATAAATAAACTGCGTTGATGCACCTGGTGCAACTTCACAGGGCAAACGCCGCATAGAAACACATTTTGATTACCCATGGATTTGAAGTGCGCTTGCGCTTGACTGACGTGATCAATTCAATCGGCTCGCTTTGAATCACCGTGGGCAATACCATCGCGGCATGAACACCGCGCACACTTCGCCCGCCGCAATCAACGACGCTTCACACACAACTCAACTTCCCACGCAGGACACCGTGGCGTTGCTAACCAAGCAACACGGCGAACCCGCCAAGACGCGCGCCGAAATTGGCGTGCGTCAAGTGGCGCTGCGCTGGAACAACGTGGATGGAACGCCACAAGACTTCACCGCATTTTGCGTTGCCAACTTCGTGGCCAACCCAAGCGATGTCACACGCCTGCTTGATCGGCTTGAAAAAGTTCTGACAAGTGTCAGCGGACACTTATATGAAATTCGCCGCGACCTTCGTTGGTGGAGCGACGTAAAAACTGATTCGTTCTCCGGCGTGGACGACGTGCTGGCCAAATTCGATCCCGCGCCGGATTTAAGCGACCAGTTGTATCGCCAAAAGATTGCGTTTATTGCGCTGCTGAACTTTGACCGCAGCACGCTGGCGGAAATGTTGGCCAAGGGTTCTTCATGGTCCACCACGCGTTGGGCGGAAGTTCGGCTTGCGCAATCCTTTGGTCCGCGCGTGCCCGTCGCACTTGCGGATCAAGCGCGCAAGACCAGCCACGAGGCCAATCAATTTGTAAGCGGATTTCATATTCCGGTTGGTCGCATGGTTGATGCCAACGGCAAGCGCTGGTTTGAAAGTGACCGCAAATTACTGGCGCATTGGCTGGTGCGCGAAGAAGTGAAGGCGGGTTATGGCGACCCCGACGGCTTGAATAAGCAACGCGCGTTGATGCGCGTGATGGGCCGCCACATTGATGGAACTATTCCCAAAGCCGTAATGGAATGCAAAGGCACTGAAGATTGGAACCCCGACACCAACACAATTGGCGGCGCGCCGTGCGGCGAAACATTGGGCGCAGTGCGTTATGAATTTTGGAATTCACAGCGCGATCTTGCGGCGCAATTTGATCCGCTGTATCCAGAGGCGCCAACCGCCATCGCGCGCAAGTTTGATTTGGCCCGCGAGATTCCCGAGAGCGAAGTTGAGCGACTTCTCATTGCGTTGCTGGAGCACCCGGTGCGCCGCGACATTGCCGCGTGGATGACCAAGCGACTTGGCCGCGCCTTAGAGCCGCACGATGTTTATTTTGAGGACATTGCAGAGACGCGTCCGCCGCAAGAAATGAACGCCACCGTGGCCGCGCATTTTCCCGACGAGAAAGTGTTCGAGCGCAAACTGCCGGAAATTTTGCAGACGCTTGGTTTCAGCAAGGATGACGCGCATTTCTTGGGCGGACAAATCCGCGTTGAGATTGCGCGCGGCTCTGGTCACGCCATGCGTCCTGGTTTGCCCGAGTACGGCGCGTGGCTGCGCACAAGCCGTCTTGATAAGGAATTTGGTTGGGACGGTTTTGATACCGCCATGCATGAACTTGGCCACAACTTGGAGCAATTGTGCAGCACGCACTTTGCACCGCGGCCGCTGCTGCGCAATGTTCCAAACACCGCGTGCACAGAGGCGTTCGCGTTTTTATATCAGTCGCTTGGTCGGCGTGTGCTTGGCTTAGAGAAGCCCGACGAAGTGAAGCGCAGCTTTGATTTGGATTCCATTGGCACCATGTTGGCGGCGTGCCAAATTGCGGGACCAAGTTTGTTGGAGTTGTATACGTGGCGCTGGATCTACACCAATCCAAAAGCAAGCGCGCAGCAGTTACGTGATCAAGTGCTTGCGATCGCGGATCAAGTGTGGGAAAAATATTACGAGCCGCTACATGGAAAAGATCGCAACCGTTTAACCGCCGCGTATCAACACATGGTGGCGCATCCGTTGTATCTGGCCGATTACACCATTGGCCATGTCATGAGCCATCAAATTCGATCGTTCATGCGCGGTAAGCAATTGGCGGCTGAAACAAAACGTATCACCAGTTTGGGGCGACTGACTCCGGACCAATGGATGCGTCAAGCCGTGGGCGCACCGCTTTCCATTGAACCATTGGCGCAAGATTGCGCGGCAGCGTTGACGCGCATTGCGCCGTGAATATGGTTAGAATCGCCCGCTGTATTGCATGCGTAGCTCAGCTGGATAGAGCATCGGTCTTCGAAACCGAATGTCGTTGGTTCGAATCCAACCGCGTGCATTGATTGAAGTGC
>CANJIC010000090.1 GCA_947474205.1 Planctomycetaceae bacterium
CCAGTGACAATGCGCGTTGTGCAAATGGAGCCCGGACCAATTCCAACTTTAATCGCGTCGCATCCCGCGTCGACAAGCGCCTTGGCGCCCTCGCTTGTTCCAACATTTCCAGCCACCACTTCAATCTTGAAACGCTTTTTAATTTCCCTTACCGTGTCGATGACATTTTTGCTGTGGCCGTGCGCCGTGTCGACCACGATCAAATCAACATCGGCCGCAAGCAACGCTTCCACGCGCTCAAATTGCCCCACGCCAATCGACGCGCCAACGCGCAAACGGCCGCGCGAATCGCGGCATGCCGCGGCGTGCTTGGAGAAATTTTCCAAGTCGCGCATGGTGATCAAGCCCGCAAGACATCCCTTGGCGTCCACCAATAAAATTTTCTCCACGCGCCGCTGCACCATCAAGCGCTCGGCCTCTTTGGATTGAATATCCGGCGGCGCCGTCACCAAATTGCCGCGGGTCATGACTTCGCCAATGGTGTGTCCATTGGGCGAGTCCAAAAATTTCATGTCGCGGCGCGTGAGAATTCCCACCACTTTGCCGCGGCGCGCGCCACCCTCGGTCACGGGAAATCCGCTCACGCCCTGCTCGCTCATGAGCAACTTGGCCTTGGCCAGCGAATCCTCCGGCGCCAACACCACCGGATCTGAAATCACGCCGTTCTCGCTGCGCTTCACCTTGGCCACTTCGCGCGCTTGCAATTGCGCAGTCATGTTGCGATGGATCACGCCAAGGCCGCCCTCTTGCGCCAACGCGATGGCCAGCGACGACTCGGTCACGGTGTCCATGGGCGCTGACAAAATAGGCACGCGCAATTCAATATTTGTTGTGAGCCGCGTGCGCGTGTCCACCAAATTTGGCGTGACCTCGCTGTAACGCGGCACAAGAAGCACATCGTCGAAAGTAAGGCCTTCGAAAGAAATGCGGTCTGTCATTTGTAGACCTTCCCGCCGACGGCGCCGCTTGTCAATAGGCGGCGCGTAATTTTTATCATTCGTGACACTGGCACGCTTGCACTTGTTACTCTTAGCCACCTCACCCCTCAATTGGAGAATTTCATGTCAGGTCCTTCCGCCCCAGGCGATCCAAGTTCAAATCCAGTCCATCATGACGCAGGCACTAGCCCTGGTGAAGGAAAAAAAATCTGGGATAGCTGGCTCAAGGCCATTATTGCCATCAATGGAAGTGATTTAATTATTAAGAGCGGCATGGCGCCGCGTATTCGCCACAAGGGGCAGTTGCAACCGCTGAAGTGTCCCGCGGTGAAGCCGGAGGATTTATTTCAGATGGCCAAAGATGTGCTGGATAAATCCCAGTACGACCTGTTCTGCCGCAAGGGTCAAATTGATTTTGCGTATGGCTACGACCCCAAGAATCGATTCCGCGTGAACTTGTTCATGGCGCGCGGCACGCCAAGCGTGGCGGCGCGATTGATCTCGAGCAACATTCGCCGCTTTGAAGATTTATATTTGCCGCCAATTCTTGGTGAAATCTCCATGCTCGCCCAAGGAATGATTTTGCTTTCGGGCGTCACGGGTAGCGGCAAGAGCACCACCATTGCCGCCATGATGCAATTTGTAAATGAGCGCAAGAAGGTGCACATTGTCACGCTTGAAGATCCGATTGAATATGTCTTCACCGACGACAAGGCCATGATCAACCAGCGCGAGGTTGGCATTGATTGCGCCACATTCAACGAGGCGTTGCGCGCGCTAGTGCGTGAAAATCCAGACGTGGTGTTGGTTGGTGAAATGCGCGATCACGAAACTTTTGAAGCCGCCATTCGCGCCGCCGAAACCGGCCACTTGGTGTTTGGAACCATCCATGCGTCGAGTGCGTGGCAGACCTTTGGACGCATTTATGATTTGTTCCCGCAATCCGAGCGCGATCAAATTTGCAAGCTTTTAGCCTTTAATTTGCGTGCCATCATCTACCAAAAGTTGCTGCCCACGCTGCACGAGAACATCGCGCGACTTCCCGCGCTGGAAATTTTAATCAACACGCCCGTGGTGCAAAAATATATTTTGGAGCGCCGCGAAGGCGAGTTGCTTGACATCATGCGCCAAAGCGCCTCCGAAGGAATGATGGACTTCACATCAAGCCTGGTGAAATTGGTCGAGGGCGAATGGGTGCACACCAATGTCGCGTTGCAAGCGACGCCAAAGCCAGAGGAACTGAAGATGCGCTTGAAGGGCATTTCTTAAATCGCGATGAATCAAATGATATTTCTCCTTGCGCAAAATGTCTCCAGTGAATTTCTGCTTGATCCCTTCAAGCCTGTGGTTTTATTTGTCACAACCTTGATCGCCAGCGCGCTTGTTTCAAGGCTTGTTTTGGATATTCACAAATGCGGCTTGCCTTCTTTCAAGTGGCACGGAATTTTAATTGCCGGTCTCATCAGCGGACTTTTTGCGGGGCTTCTCATTCCAACTTTTTGGATCAGTTGGCCAGCGCAAATTCTTATCACCGTGGGACCCATCTTGTGGTATTGGAAAGTTCGCAACGCGGCGGTTCCTGAAAAACAAAAATTTGTGATCGGGGGAGACAAAGTTCGCGCCTTCTTCAAGAAACGCGGCGCCACCAAATCATTGTCGGGCGCGCAACTTTCTTTCAAAGACGCGAATAAAAAAGACCGGCCGAATCCCGCAAAAACTGACCCAATTCTGCCGACGTTCCAAGCCACCGACACGCTGCTCAGTGCCGCGCTTCAAAAGCGCGCCTCGCGCTTGGACTTGGTGGTGAAGCCAGATGCGGTGACGGCGGCCATCACGGTTGATGGAATTCGCAGCAAAGTGGAAAGCTCCACGCCCGAAATCACCATGGGCATGATCGATTTCATGAAGGACCTGTGCGGACTGGATGTGAAAGAGCGTCGCAAGCGCCAGAGTGGCTCATTCTGGATTGTGCATGAGGAAAATATCATTCCAATTTCTTTCTCAATCGCAGGCTCATCCGCTGGACAACAAATGCGCCTTGATGTGGACCGCGCGAAAAACATGACCCGAAAAATTTCTCAGGTCGGGTTCTTGCCGCCGCAAGAAAAAGTTATTGAATCCCTTGTTGACCCCTTGGATCGTGGCGGAGTCGTGCTTGTGGGCGCCGCGCCTGGTCAAGGATTGACCTCGACATGCTTGGCGTTGCTCTCTGGTCACGACGCGTTCACCGCGGCGGTCAAGACGTTGGAAAAAAATCTCATTCTTCGACTCGATGGCGTTGACCATCAAGTCTGGACATCCACCCAAGGTGGCGTTGATTATGCAACCCAATTGCAATCCATCATCAGGCGCAGTCCCGACGTTGTGTATGTGGAGGACATCGGCGAGATTGGAGCGGGGAAAATTGTTGCCTCGCCGAACAACACCGATCTGCGATTTTATATCGCGATCCCAATGGATGGCGTTGCCGCCACGATCACTGAATGGTTCAAGGCCGTGGGCGACATCAAGATGGCCTCGTCGCATTTACGAATGGTTGTGGCGCAAAAGTTGTGCCGAAAATTATGCGCCGCGTGCCGAGTGGGCTATCAACCATCACCCGAGCAAGCTAAAAAACTTGGCGTCGCCGCTGGCAAGCAAATTGAATTGTTCAAAAATAGCGGCAAGGTTCAAGTGGGCAACAAAGTGATCGATTGTCCCATGTGCAACGGCACTGGATATGTCGGCCAAATCATCATCAGTGAAGTGTTGATAGTCGATGAAGAGGCGCGCGGTTTCTTGGCCAAAGGCGATCTCAAGAGCGCCTACAACTCATCGCGCATGAAGCATAAATTGCCGGGCATGCAAGAGTCCGCGCTGTTGCGCGTGCGCGATGGCACCACCAGTCTTGAAGAAGCAATACGAATTCTCACTCCCGCTGCGAAGCCGGTGGCACAACCCGCAACTGCTTCGCCAACCGCGGGCGCCGCCAAACCAGCGCCACCACCCAACAAGCCCAAGGCATCATCATGATTCTGTCCGTTCTCATTTCATTAATTGTCCTACTGATCGCCTACTGGTGGGCCAATCAGGGATTATTTGACGCCTTCATTCACTTCACATGCGTCGTGATCGCGGGAGTGCTGGCATTCTCATTGTGGGAACCCATCACAGTTGGATTCCTTCTACGCGGCGGCGGCTTTGATGCGTATTCATGGGGCCTTTGCCTGGGTCTTCTCTTTCTTGGGTTCTTGTTCGGGCTTCGAATTTTATTCGATGTGGTCACGCCAAAGCGCCCACTACTTCCAATCTGGATCAATTTATCTTTTGGGTCCGTGCTTGGATTGCTCAGCGGAATTCTGACAATGGGAATTATTCTGATCGCGGTTGGTCATCTCTCCAGTTCACGCGAATTATTGGGATACACCGGATGGTCACGCTCGGCTGAATCAAATGGCAAGCCAATGCAAAATAACCCAAGTTCTCCTAGCACGTTTGTCGCAACTTTTACGCAGGGATTCTTCAACTATCTTTCAGTAGGGAGTTGCACTCCGCTGATGGGTGGCTCGACATTGGCTTCATATCGCCCAGGCATTGCCGAAGACGCCGTAAGTTTGAATCGAGATTCGCTGCGCGAAGGCAAGGGCAACTCCACATTGGCGCCCAAAACATTCACGCTGGATGGATTTTATTTTGACCCAAAGTACCTCCTGCGTGATTCAAGCGCCGGCTCTGGCGCGTACGCGGTGCTCTTGTCATTTCAACCCGCCTCATTCGACGCGGGTGGATCATTCAGTTTGTCCGCTTCGCAGGCGCGATTAATTGCCCCAACCAATAACGGGGCAATTTCAGAATTCCCTTTGGAATTCAGCCAGGAGAAAAAAACCGACGCAAATCGCACCATGACTCGCTACGAGTTTAAATCCGAATCCGACTTCGCGACTCTTGAAAGTGGGGCCGCTGAGGGAAAGATATGCCTGGTGTTTTCAGCCAAACTATTCAAAGTCGCTACGCCAACCATGCTCACGATCAAAGGTCTTCGGATCATGTTGCCAAAAGCAAATGTGGATCCACTGCAACTGGGCTTGGCCGTTGAGAATGCGGGAGCAAAAATATCCATTACACCCGATGACTCCGCGCCAGCCATTCCCGCCTCGGAACTTGTCCTTGATCGCTCTTTAAGCGGAATGATGCTGAATAAAAATGACATGCCAGGGACATTGCTTCTAGAGGACGATTGCATCTCCTCTGGCGCGGCCACCCGTGTCAAAAGAAACCCCAACGCTAAAAATGATGTTCGTCAAATCGCCCAGTCATCCAATGAGAAGATTGTCAAACTGAAGATTTCACGGGACACCATTGTGGACTTGTTCAACATGGACAAGACCAGGAAAATTGCGCAAATAGTTGGAATGGCTGGCGTACCTACCTTGGTTGATACCAACGGAAATTTTTACGCGCCCTTGGGATATATCTGGGTCAACACCAACACCGATGAATGGGAAATTTATCTTGAAAGCCCCACCGATGGATTCACCGTCAAACAATTTAAACGCGCTGAAAATGCCGGCTTCATTGATGTGCTCTATCGAGTGCCAAGCGATGTCACAATATCCTTGGTGATCTTGCGCGATCCACTTCAGCCAATCAGCAAAGCCAAGATTCTTGGCACGACTAAATTTAAAATCCCATAGCAAACATGATTGCGAATTTGATTTTGAGCGCGAGCATGCCGCGACAAAGTTGAATACGTCGGCTGGTTTTTAATTACACGGAGGTGGTTGAAACGTTGCTCTTCAACCAACGCTCGACCCAGTGAATGTCGAAGTCCGCGTTTTGAAATTCCGTGTTGTCCATGATGCGCTTGTGCAGCGCGATGGTGGTGCGCAGCGGCCCAATCTTGAATTCTTTCAGCGCTTGGCGCATGCGCGCAATCGCGGCCTCGCGCGTTGGTCCATGCACAATCAACTTGCCAATCATTGAATCATAGTTGGGCGGAATGCGGTAGCCGGCGCGGGCATGGCTATCAAGGCGCACGCCTGGACCGCCGGGCGCGACAAATGTTTCAATAAGCCCCGCTTGCGGCATGAAATTTTTATCGGGGTCCTCGGCGTTAATGCGCACTTCAATGGCGTGGCCGTTGACTTTGATGTCTTGTTGCTGCATGGGCAGCGGCTCGCCGGCGGCGACGCGAATTTGCGTTTGCACAATGTCCACGCCGGTGATCATTTCCGTGACGGGGTGCTCCACTTGTACGCGCGTGTTCACTTCAAGCATGTAGAAATCTTGTTTCTTGTCCATGAGAAATTCAACCGTGGCCGCGCCACAATAATTTGCGGTGCGAATAAGCGCGGCGGCGCTTTCACACACCTTCATGCGCTTGACTGGATCCACGCCAGGACTTGGCGCCTCCTCGACTAATTTCTGATGACGCCGTTGGCTGGAGCAATCGCGCTCGAACAAATGCACGGCGTTGCCATGGTTGTCGCCAATAGTTTGCACTTCAAAGTGGCGCGCGTTCTCAAGATATTTTTCCACATAGACGGTTCCGTTTCCAAATGCGGCCAACGCTTCTTGGCGCGCCTTCTCCACATTTTCACGCAGTTCCGCCTCGCTGCGCGCCACGCGCATGCCGCGACCACCACCACCGGCGCTGGCTTTGATGATGACTGGATAGCCAATCTCATTGGCCACTTTGGCGGCCTCATCAATATCCTCAATTCCGCCTTCTGTGCCGGGAAAAACAGGCGTTCCAGATTGCCGCGCCAGGCGCTTGCAATTCACTTTGTCACCGAGCAAATTCATGGCTTCCGGACTTGGTCCAATGAAAGTGATATTGCAATCGCGGCAGACTCCCGCAAAGGACGCGTTCTCCGAAAGGAATCCGTAGCCCGGATGAATGGCGTCCGCGCCCGTCACTTCAGCGGCGGCGATCAAGCGCTCAATGCGCAAGTAACTTTCCTTGCTGGCGGCCGGACCAATGCACACGGCTTCATCGGCTTGCTCAATCCATGGACCATCGCGGTCGGCCACGCTGTACACGCACACCGGACTCACGCCCAACTCACGGCAAGCGCGAATCACTCGCAGCGCAATCTCACCTCTATTGGCGATCAGAATTCTTTTGAACATGGTGGATGAATGGTGGTGTGTGAAGGTGCGGAATTAAAATTGTGTTGAGTGAGAATAAATGAAGGCGCACGCGCATTCGTTGCGCTACAAACTTTAAGAAGGACGAACCAGGAAAATCGCCTGGCCAAACTCAACCGCGTCCCCGCTCTTCACCAAAATCTTTTCTATGGTGCCGGTTGTGCCAGCGTTGATCTCGTTGAATATCTTCATGGCTTCAATTAAACAGACCACGGAGTTTGGACCCACGCTTGCGCCAATGCTGATAAAGGCGGGCTTGTCCGGCGAGGCCGAGGCGTAGAACGTTCCAACCATTGGACTTTCAATCTTGATCAGGCCAGCGGTGTCATCGATTGGTGGCGCTGGCTTGCTTGGAGCGGTTGGGGTTGCAGAGTGAGCGATGGGCGCCGCCTGCATGACGGATTGCGTCAAACCCGCTGGCGCCTGCATGATTTGCGGCGCGCTATGAATGTTGGGTCGACGAATGGTGACCTGCTCATCTTTGTCGCGCAGGTCAAGTTCCAACAACTCGTTGGCGGTCATAAGGCGAATGAGTTCTTTCAGTTTTCGCATGTCAATCATGTGAGTAGG
>CANJIC010000091.1 GCA_947474205.1 Planctomycetaceae bacterium
GTTGGAATGGTGTTGGCAAGCAACGGACTGCGCGGGGATATAGACGCAATCTCGGCGCAAACTGTGCGCATGAGCGCGGGCGCCGTTGGAATTATTGTGATCGCGTTTGTTGTGAGCCGCATGAATCAAGCGGCGCGCAACGTGGCCCACACAAAAAATGCGCGTTCATCCAGCGACATATCCGTCGACGCCCAATCGCTTACCGCATCAAAGATTATTCCGCTTCACGTTAAGCGCGCAGACGCTCCACATTCCAAAGCCATTGTTGCCATGGTCATTGGCACATTCACTGGTCCCATTCTGGGTGTGTGGTGCTCGCTCTACGCGTTGCAAAAACTGGAAGTGGGAATTGCCACCACGCTCATGTCGCTTGTACCCGTGATGATCTTGCCCGTGACGCGAATCACCGAGGGACGCTGGCCTTCCGCGCGCGCCATTCTTGGCGCATTGATCGCGGTGGCTGGCGTTGCCGTGTTGGCCACCGCGCCGCACGCCGCGACCGTTTGATTTGTGTTGAGTTGGTCAAACAAATTTTCCTCATGCATTGCGCATCCTCACTATTGAACTATGTCTGATATTGAAAAGATCAGTTGATATTTATGATTCACTTCGATCATGCGATCTGATACTTTGCTTGTGGAGAACATGCTTTGAGTCCATCGATCAATTCTAAAATGCGCTCGCTTGTTCTGGCAGATCAAGCCATGGGGTTGACCATGTCCCCCAAATTCTCCTCAAAGGATATGGATGTACATGCGGCGCCAGAGACTTCAAAAACAACTACCCCAACGCCTACAAATTCGCCCGCGCCAGTTGCGCAGTCGCACCCCAATATGAACATGAACGATTCAATCGATGAATCTTTCCGCGCGGGCATTCCAAATGTGGAACCTGCGCGCGCCAAAGTGGATATTGCAAATTCAAACACTTTGGCCGCATATTCACCCACAATTCAATGGGGCGTCACGCGCCAGTTGCCGCAAACCTTGCAAGAGCGAAGCGATGCGCTTGAAGAAATTCGCTCGCGCCACAACGCGACATGTCCACTGTGTCTAGCAGCTCGCCAGCAGGACATTGTATTTGGCCAAGGAAGCGCGCACGCCGAATTGGTTTTTGTTGGCGACGCGCCTGGCGACAATGAAGCCGCCGTTGGCACACCATTTCAAGGCGACTCCGGCGCCAAACTTGATGAAATGATCAAGGCCATGGGGCTTTCCCGCGAGCAGGTTTGTCTTACCTATGTTGTGAAATGTCCTTTGCAAGAGCAACACCCTGCAACTCAGGAGCAGCTTGATCAGTGCGCATCTTTTTTAGTTGAACAACTGCTGGTCATTCGTCCCAAAGTCATTGTGCCCTTGGGCGGGCCAGCCGCCAAACATCTACTGCGCTCGGGTGAAGGCATTTCCTTGTTGCGTGGTAAATGGGGTGTTTGGACGCCTCCGCATGGTTGTCAGGTGGCCCCAATTCCGGTCATGCCAACCTTTCATCCAGCGTATCTTTTGCGCAATTACACGCTGGAAACACGCACTTTCATGTGGTCTGACCTGAAATTGGCCATGACCAAGTTGTCCGCCACATAAATTTTATTCAAAATCCATATATTTATGAATCAAATTCGTAACTACGTACGAAATGGGATTCAAGAGCGGTTCTAGTTATTTCAATTTCAGCAGTTGTTGCGCTGATTCACATTGCCCCCACGAGGAGCCCGTTACGGTGAATAACTGCGGCGGGCTCTTTTATTTACGCATGTGTGTGATCTGACAACGCGTAGATGTATTGCGCCGCAATGCCACGCCACGATTTAAATGTGGCGTGCTGACCAAGTTCAACTCAACTTGAAAAAGCGATCGCCGCGGAACTGACCAACGAAATTCCATTTGGATCGCGCACTTGTTGATAGTCAATCAGATCAACATTTTCTGGACGCAAAATAGCCTGCGCCGCAAGCATGTTGCCCACACTGCACCAACGCGTGCGATTTTGATCCTTGGCAAAAATCGCCTCGAAGCCTGTTGTGTCTTTGTTGCAATACGCGGCCAAACGCTGGCGATCCATTTGCTCGACCTCACTTGCGGCCGCGTCTGTGATTTGTCCTTGATCGCCAAATTGCGGACCAACATGGCTTAAGTCGCTGCTAGCGATCAACAATGTGCGACCACCAATTTCGGTCAGAGAGGTGCGGACCGCCTCCACAAATTGCGCCGTGGTGGCGCGCGCGTCATCATCGGAAACTGGTGGCACCAACGGATTTGGAATCAGCGCCGCAAGCAGGGGAACATCGCCGTAGAAATGTTGCAGCCACGGAATGTGCATTTGCACCGAATGCTCGCCAAGGTGGTCAATTTGATCTGCGTAAATACGCTTTGAACCAAGCGTTTTTTCAAGAAACGCCAACATGGTCTTGTCGGCGTTGGCTTTGCCAAGCGGTGTCATGAAACCAAATTCACTCACCACCACGCCATCGCCAATTCCAAAATGATTTGTTCCTAAAATAATCACGCGGTCCGGCTTCTGATCTTTTTTCAGCGCGCGATACGCCGCCGCGTAGCCAGGCCAACCGCGTTGATAATCCAAATGCGGCGCGACCAATCCAAGAATGGTCCCTTCAATTTCTGGGTCCTCCATTTCACTAAGCCACGTGTCCATTTGCTCGACGCATGTTTGCGCGTCTTTGCCCAATGACGCGGAGCAACTGATGGGAAAATGTCCGTGCGCGGTGATCTTGGCTTTAGCCACGCGCTCAAGTTCCTCAAAGCGCGGTCCCCAAATCAATCCAACTTCATCCATGCGCGTGACCAAATCTTGCAACAGATGCATTGGCGCCTGGGTCTTGGCGGCAATCTCCTCCAGCGTTTCGCGCCCTTGAAATAAAAGCACCAACTGCAACACTTGTGGCATCACGGCCATCTGTTGCTCGGTCAACATGGATGGATCGCGCAGCAAGACATACGACTTGCCATCTTTTTCAAAGCTGGTTGGCTGAAAATTGCGAATTTGAGGGCGATGCAAGTGTTCCGCAAGAGGGGCGGCTGGCGTGGTATCGCTTATCGGGTTGCTCATATGGGTGGAATTGTAACTTGCAATCATGAATTTCTGTGAACAATATTTACAAGAGATGCGTTCGCAATTGCCCGATACTTGGTTAGAATAAATGGTTCGCCTTTGATTGGGACACAGTCCCGGAGATCTCTCACTATGGCTCAGACTTCCTTCAATCGTTCAATTTTATCACTGACTCTGATTTCATTTTTGGCAAGTCCATGTTGGGCGCGGCAAGAGGTTCCGCCAGCAACGCCACCGAGTTCGACTGAGACGAATGCGCCTCATAAAAAACCTGGCTCCATGACATCACAGAGGTTGATCAGTCCAAGTCAGAAGAAGTCAACCGCTGAAACTTTGGTGCCAGATCAAATTCAAAATTCCGTCGTGCAAGAACAAACCCCAACTCCATTAAATCCCGGTCCGACGCCGCCTGGCGCCACAACAATCGCACCACTTGACGAGACACTTGTCATAAAAATTGAGCCTGAAATTCTTGATCTTGGCGAAATGATGGTGGATACCGCCAAGACGGGCAAAGTGAAGTTGATCAATATTTCAAATAAGCCAGTCTTAATTACCAAAGCCGTTACAAGTTGTGGTTGCACAACTGCGAATTCGCCAAAGGATCCAATTCCTGTTGGTGGTTCCGCGGAAGTTGACATCACATTAAAGCCTGGTCCAAAAGCTGGCGTTCCGCTAAGCAAGCGCGTGACATTTCAAATTGACGGCCACACTCCAATGATGTTGACCGTGCAAGGAACTGTTCCAGCATTTATCACCATGACTCCCGACATGCTTGAGGCTCCAGCCGAAGGCAAGACTTCCGAGGGCGCGATCACTTTCAAGTGCCTTGACGGAACGCCTTTCAAAATTACAAGCGCCGTGCCGCCAATCGTGCCGGATTTGGGTCTTGAAGCCAAGGCGGAGCATGTTGTGCATGTGGATTGGAAAGCATGGGATGAAACAGGACGAACAATTAAATTGACATTCTCCACTGACCATCCCAAGGTGCCAGCTCTTTCTGTGTTGATTCGTCGGCCAGCCACCAGTGGCAGCGCAACTGAGCCGCGTGCGCCTGGCACAAATCCAACTGACCGCGCGGCAAGCGCGTTGGTCACCGCGGCGCGCGCGGGCGATGTTGAAAAAGTGAAGAAGGAATTGGAAGGCAAGATTGATGTGAACGCGCCAGAAAGCGCGGGCGGTCGTAGCGCGTTGCATTGGGCGGCCAAGGAAAATAAAGTTGAAGTGATTCCAATTCTTTTAGCGGCCAAAGCCGATGTGAACAATCGCGATCGCGCTGGAAAAACTCCGCTGTGCGTGGCCGCTGAAAGCCGCGACCCAAAGTGCGTTGAGTCCATGAAGTTGTTGATCGACGCCAAGTCGGATGTGAACAGCAAGGATCGCTTGGGTGGTTCACCACTCTTGTGGGCTGCTGGTTTGGGAACACCAGAGGCCGTGGAGTTGTTGATCGCCTCAGGCGCCGAAGTGAGCATTCAAGACAAGAACGGTCTCACCCCATTGTTGTGGGCGGCGGGAACTGGTGATCCACGCTCGGTGCAAATTTTGGTCGACAAAAAAGCCGACTTGAATGTCGCTGACAATTTAACTGGCGACACCGCGGTCATGCGCGCCGCGCGCAACGGCAAGTTTGACAGTCTTACAATTCTGATCAAAGCGGGTGCTCCATTGGAAGTGAAAAATCGCCAAGGCATGACCACATGGTTGGTGGCCGCCAACAGCGGAACAGTGGAGAAGTTGAAGGCGCTCAAAGAAGCCAAAGCGGATATCACCGCCAAAGACACCCGTGGTTGGAACGCCTTGGATTACGCCAAGAATCGCGCCGATCAAAACCGCGCCGATGTGATTAAGTACTTGGAAGGCGACTTGGGCATGAAGCCCGCATCCACTGTGCCAACACCAATGGCGCCGCCAGCTTTGGCGCCACCTGTTGCTCCAGGCATGTGATGTTCATGATGACTTTTGCATGTCACAACAAAGAGTCCCGAACGGTCGGGACTCTTTTTATGTTCAAGACTTTTTCAAACCGTTTCATTTATTTGTATAAAACAATTCCATCAAGGAGATTCTGATGACCACCGCAACCGCAAACACGCCAGCCACGCACAACGCTTTGACAACATTGTTTGCCGCCGTGCAAGACGCTGCCTTGCTTCACAGCACGGCCAATCTTTTGGGGTGGGATCAAGAGACCATGATGCCAAATGGCGGCGCGGAACTGCGCGGCCGACAACTTTCGCAACTGGCGCGGCTTGGGCATGAGGCTTTCACAGCGCCAAAGATGGGCGATTTGATTGCAGCGGCGCAAGAAGCGGTCGCTGGCATGCCCGCCGATTGCGCCGACGCGGTGAACGTGCGCGAGATTCGACGCGACTACGACAAGGCCACCAAATTGCCGTCGTCGCTGGTGGCGGAAATGGCGCACACGGCCAGTCAAGCGCAACACGCATGGGTTGAGGCGCGGCGCGACAGCGATTTTAAAAAGTTCCAGCCGTGGCTTGAAAAAAATGTGAAGTTGAACCTGCAAAAAGCGCAGTGCTTGGGCTGGCCCAAGGGCGGCGAGGCCTGGGACGCGCTGGCTGATTATTTTGAGCCCGCGTTGACCGCGGCCCAAGTGACCACAGTGTTTGAGCCATTGCGCGCTCGTTTGCAAAAGTTGCTTGATCGAATTCGCGGCGCGTCCAAGCAGCCATCCAATGCGTTCAATGAGTTGGCGTTGCCAATTGACGCGCAAGAAAAGTTTGTGCGTTACATGGCCAAGCGCATTGGCTTTGATTTCAACTGCGGCCGTCTTGATCGCAGCGCGCATCCATTTTGTGGCGGAAGCCATTGCCGCGATGTGCGCATGACAACGCGCTATAGCGAGACCTGCGTGTTCGACGCGCTTGGTTCCACCATGCATGAATCCGGCCACGGCATGTATGAGCAGGGGCTTGACTTCGCGCAAGCGGGGTTGCCCATGGGCAGCGCGGCTGGTTTGTCCGTGCATGAAAGTCAAAGCCGCATGTGGGAAAACCAAGTTGGACGCAGCATGCATTTCTGGAAATGGGCGCGTCCGCAACTCAGCGCTTTCTTTGGCGACGCCTGCGACCACTTCACGCTTGAACATTTGTATCAAGCGGCCAATGTTGTTGAGCCTGGTTTGATTCGGGTTGAATCCGACGAGGCCACCTACAACATGCATGTCATGATTCGCTTTCAGTTGGAGCGCGACATGCTCAACGGCAACCTGGCCATCAAGGATTTGCCTGGCGTGTGGAACAAGATGTACAAGGATTATTTGGGCGTGACGGTGCCGGATGATCGCCGCGGTTGCCTGCAAGATGTGCACTGGAGCATGGGAATGATTGGCTATTTCCCAACCTACACCTTGGGCACGCTCTTGGCCGCGCAGCTGTTTGAGAAGGCCCGCAAAGATGTTCCTGGCCTTGAAGAGGGCTTCAATCGCGGGGAATTTGCGCCACTTTTAACATGGCTGCGCACCCATGTGCATTGCGAAGGCCGCCGCTATCGCCTTGATGAGTTGTGCCGCAAAGTCACTGGCGCGCCGTTGTCCGCCGACCCCATGATGCGCCATTTGGAGGCCAAGTTATTGCCTCTGTATGGTTTGGAATAAATTTCATTTTGCGCATCGAAATCAAGCGGAGTGCCGTTACACTACGGGGCTCATCATGGAATTTAGAAACGTTGCAATTATCGCGCATGTCGATCACGGAAAGACGACTTTAGTTGATGCCATGTTGCGCCAAGCCGGCGCCTTTCGCACAAACGAGGCGCTGACGGAGTGCGTCATGGATTCCAATCCGCTTGAACGCGAGCGTGGAATCACCATTCTTTCCAAGAATTGCGCTGTCACGTACGAAATTCGTTTTGGTCCCAACAAGGGAACCATTTTGCGCGTGAACATTATTGACACGCCAGGCCACGCCGACTTTGGTGGCGAGGTTGAGCGCGTGTTGCGCATGGCCGATGGTTGCGCGCTGTTGATCGACGCGCTTGAAGGCCCGATGCCGCAGACGCGCTTTGTGTTGCAAAAAGCAATTCAACTTGGCCTGAAGCCAATCGTTGTTGTGAACAAGTGCGATCGCCCAGACGCGCGCACCGACGCCGTTGTGAACGAAGTGTTTGACTTGCTCATTGAACTGGGCGCCGATGAAATTGCGCTTGATTTCCCTGTGCTTTGGGCCAGTGGACGCGATGGCTGGGCCAGCCGCGACAAGAACGACAAGGATCGTGGCGTGGATGATTTGTTCGACGCCATTCTTACGCATGTACCCGCGCCAAAGATGGACGCAACCGGTCCGCTGCAATTCTTGGTGACCAATTTGGACTACAGCGAATATGTTGGACGCATTGCCATTGGCCGCGTGATGCGCGGAAGCATCAAGCCTGGCATGGCCGTTGGTTTGTGCCGCGCCGATGGACGCATGGATCGTGGACGCGTTTCCAAAGTGAATCAATTCCAAGGTCTTGGCCGCCGCGA
>CANJIC010000092.1 GCA_947474205.1 Planctomycetaceae bacterium
ACGCGAAACAGAAGGCGTTTTTGCTGGGTCATCAAGGCGATTGTCTTCATTGGGAATTCGCATGGCGATTGGACCGCCCATGGACACGCCGCGTCGAACGCCAGAAATAAATTCAGCCTTGTCGGTTTCCATGCGCTGCCGCGCGCCACGACCGTAACCAGCTTGACGTCGCTTGAGCTCGCCATTGATGAACTCGCTATCAATGGAAAGCCCCGCGGGAATTCCTTCCACGATGGCAAGCAGACCTGGTCCGTGACTTTCACCGGCGGTGAGATATCGCAATGTCATGCGACCATCATACGGATGGCGTGATTAGGCGTGAGCGATGGAATTGGAAGTTTGTGAATGCAGGCGTCGTTCATATATTGCGCCGCCGCACCAGATGAGTCCCGCAAGAAATATAAAAATTGGAATGGACATGTACGCCGTTTTCCAACCAGAGTCTTCCGCGATCCAACCAATCATGGGCACCGCGGGAACATCGCCAAGAATATGTAAAACCAAAATAGCCAGCGCCATTCCAGTGCCACGTTCGGCCGGATTAAGAATGTGAACCAGATGCGCGTGGACGGGTCCCACACTCATGACAAGAAAGAATGAACCCAGCGTGATGCCGCACCACATTGCGGTGATGTTGGGCGCGTACAAAACAAATACGATTGATGCGGCCGCAAAAAAACTAGTGATGCCGCAAATCCATAAATGCGCCGTGCGATTGCGTTGATACCACCAATCGCCAAGAAATCCACCAGTCAATGTGCCGGTGATTCCAGTGATAACAATGATCGCGCCAAACATGGTGCTGGAACTTTCAACGCTTAATCCCCACGCTTTATCCAGATACGTTGGCGTCCAAAAACCAAGACTTCCAAAGCCGGCGGTTTGCAGCGCGTAACCCATGGTGGTCCAAAGCCATCTTGGTCGAAACAGAATGCCAACGGCGTTGCGCATGGTTGGCGGCGCGTTCACAACGATGTGCGAATCCATGGCTCCGCGCTTTGGATCGCGAATAAAATAAATCACCAGCGCAAGAAAGAGTCCGGGACCGCCGGCCACAAAGAATGCCTCGCGCCAACCGTACTTGGACCCCACCACGCCGCCAAGCGTGAAACCAATCGCGGCGCCAACTGGAATTGCAGCGTTGAAGAATGCCATGGCGCGGCTTTGTTGCTTCGCGGGAAATTCATCGGCAAGAACGGCGGGCGCAACGCTGCCATACGCGGCTTCGCCAATTCCAGTGAGAGCGCGCATGATGAGAAGACTCCAGAAGCCCCACGCGAATCCACCAAGAAATGTGAGCACGCTCCAAAATGCAACGGCCGCCGCAAGAACATGTAGGCGCGGAAATCGGTCGGCGATTAAACCAAATGCTGGCGCGGCGATCATGTAGACCGCGATGAACGCGGAGTAAAGCCAGCCCGATTGCGCATGCGTAAGCGCCAAGCCGCCTTGGTCGATTGATTTTTCTAGAAATGGAACCAGGCTGCTGACGACATAGCGATCCACATAATTGAGCAAATTCAGCAGTGAAAGCGTGACAAGCGCGATGATGGGCGCGCGCGCATTGCGGGCGAGTGATGAAGTGGCTTTCATGAATGAGCGTCCAATGCATGGTTGAGAAGTTTCCGCCACAATTCAATCGGAGCATTGAGACATTGCTCATTTATTTGCAAATGAATGTTGGGCGAAACGCCGATGCGCGAATTGGTATTTGAATTAGCGTTCTTGTGCGGCACGTTGTCCGTCGCGGTATCGGAAACAATTTGGTTTTTCGTGAACAATTCAAATTGCAACGCGGCTTGGCGCAAAAACATTTCCGTTCCATCAACAATCACCGCGCCCGCGGCGCGCGCGCGCTGCAGTAGTGGCGTTTCTCGCGGACGGTACACCGTGTCCATGACAACAGTGCCCGGTTTTATTTTAAACGAGATTGGAAGTGGATCAACCGACTCGGCGCCGGAGCCGGTCATTCCCGCGCTGGTGCAATTCACAATGATGGTGAATGAATGCGCCGCGATATTTTCTAATTCGACGGCTTGCACGCGTGATTGATTCGCGCCGTCAATGTCGCGCGCATTGAAGTGCGTGGCAAGTTGCGCGGCTTTAGTGTGGGTGCGATTGGCAATGGTGACGCGCGAGCCTGCAAGAGCAAAACCGGCGACAACGGCGCGCGCCGCACCACCCGATCCCAAAACCAATACACGCTGTTGTCGCCATTGATCAAGCGTTTGCGGCTCTACGAAATTTTTGTTTGCGGTCCAAGCTGAAACCTTTGGCGAAATAGTGGAGTCATTCTTTATCAAATCACCGCGAGCCAGCGCGGCTGAACTGTGTTCGTTCATGCCCAGCGCCATCGCAATCGCGGCAACCGCGGCGGGCGCGTCGGTGTTGAACGCGTTCGCAATGCCGTTGTTGGAAAAAATCATCGTGTTTGCCGCGCCGCACCACTCGCTCACCACATCGCCAACGCCGCCTTGCTGCTTGCACCAGCGCAACGCATGTTCTTTGTGCGGCAATGTCACGCTGATCCCGCGCAAATTTAAAATGGCGGACGCGGACAATTCACCAATAGACGCGTTGAAATGTTCCCACTCTGGTGGAATGGCCAGCGGAACATAGGCGCCGTTAAATTGCGTGGCGCCAAACGCCGCGTTGTGCAGTAGTGGCGACAACGAATGTTCAATTGGCCAACCCACCACCGCAAATAAGTTGGTGGCGGGCGTGATGCGCGCGAATGAATACACATTGATGAATTCTTGCGCCGTGAGTTGCCCCGGCGCCGTGCCCATTTCGTTGTCGGGGCGCGCGTAGGTGAGAAAACCGCCAAACTTAGGCGCAAGCACGCGGCTGGCAATTCCAAATGGACCCATGCACAGCGCAATGGTTGGCTTGCTTTGATGGCGCAGCAATTCAAAGGCCTCCAGATTGTCGCGCACACTGCGGGCGCGCCACGCTATTTTTGCCACGGCGCACAGTGGCTCGCTCCACATGGCGGCGACACGCTTGGAAAGATCAGCGGGTCGCGACTGAAAATCATGCGCGCTTAAAATAAGGCGCGTGGATGTTTGCGCGGCCGCAAATTGTTTTTGAAAATCCGCGCTGGCTTGAAACGCGGCCAACTCAAGATCAATGTACGACGGCGGCACGGTGAGTTTGCAAACCGCGATCAACAATTCAAGCCGCGCGGATTCGTGGCCCACATACGCGCCCCCTTCCGCCGCGGCGCGAATGGTGACAATGCACGGCAGCGGACAATTTTTTATAAGCAGCGCCACGCTTTCAAGCGCGTTGTCCGCGTGCGCCAACGCGTCCACGCGCCACTCCACAATGGTGGCGCCGCGCTTGGCTTGCGCGCGCGCGGATTCAAGCGCGTATGCAACAGAGTCGCCACTTTCCACCGTAATTGCGACCGCGATTAACGACATTGCATTCCTTGCGCAATAGTGTTTGGCGCATCGACGTGAATGCGCCCGCCTAAAAACTGCGCAATTGCGCGGCAACTATTTGGGCGTAAGTGACAAAGGCGCGGCGGCATACGCAGAGTGTACGAAGAGCCGTGACTGATTAGCATGATGACATGCAAGAAGTTTCCATTGATGCGGCGATTGAATTTCTTCACGGGCATTTGTCTGGCTTTGTAAAATTCGATGGCGAACGCGTGGCGGTGAAATTTATTGTGGCAAGCGATGGCGCGTTGGTGATGCCCGTGATGGAGGCCATGCTGTTGGCCATGGAGACCGTGCTTGAACTTCCAAATGACGACGACGAGAGCATGCATTTAATTGTGACGCTGACTCGCCAATCTGAAACGGGAACATTCGCGCAGTGGTGCGATCGTTGGCGCGCCTATCACGGCGAGCCAGAGGATGTGCGCTGGGCCAGTGTTGCGATTGATTCGGGCCGCCTTGCGGGGTGGTTCTTGGATGATCAGGCCATGATGAAACCGAATGCTTTGGCGGCGGATGAAATCACTTTGCTGAAGCAGTTCAACGCGCAGCCACGGATGTTTTTGAAAGCACTTTGCGTGACCAACAAAGTGGAGTGCGAGGATCCGATCGCGGTGGGCGTGGACGCTGGCGGCATTGATATTCGCCGCATGCATGATGTTGGCCGCTTGCCATTTCCTATTCTGTTTGAAAACGCCGCGCAAGTTCGCTCATTCATAGAGGGCGCATCGTTGCCCAATAATTTGTGATTCCGTGATTTCACGCCGCCACACTAGAATCAATTTCCACAGGAGAACCACATGGACGGATCACATCACGCTAAAAAGTTCGCGGGCAGTTTGAATCACGCAATGATTGACGACGCGCAGGCGAACGCGGCGCAACACTACGCCAACAATTTTGGCGCACCTGGTCATGGCGACATCACGCGTTGCTACATTGAGCAAAAATACAATGGGTACAGCGCGGAGAATCAAGAAACATGGTCCACCATGTTTGATCGCCAAATGATTTTCTTGAAGGACAATGCTAGTAAAACATATTTGGATGGCGCGGCGTTGATCAATCTTCGGCGCGACAGAATTCCCCCGCTCGCGGAGATTAATAGTTGCCTGCATCCGTTGACGCGTTGGCAAAGCCGCGCGGTGCCTGGCTACTTGCCGCCCAAAGCATTCTTTGCGTGCTTGGCGCGCCGTGAATTTCCAACCACCATTGTGATTCGGCCCAAGCAAAGCATTGACTATTTGCCAGAGCCCGATATTTTTCACGACATCTTTGGACATGTTCCATTGCACGCCGACCCGGTGTTCGCGGATTTTCTGCAGACCTACGGCAAGGCCGCGCTTGAGGCCACGGATGAAAAAGATGTTGAGCGCCTGGCGCGCCTGTTCTGGTTCACGGTTGAATTTGGTTTGATCAAAGAAGGCGGACGCATCAAGGTGTACGGCAGTGGTTTGATTTCAAGTCCCGGCGAATGCAAGCACTCGCTTGAAAGCGCCGAAGTGGATCGCCGACCATTTGATTTGGACCGCGTGTGCGACACCGCGTTTGAAATTGACCACTATCAGCCCATTTTGTATGTGCTGGAAAGTTTTGAGCAATTGCGCGTTGCAATGACAACCTATGCAAAGCGAATTATGGACAAGACGGCGGCCGCGGCTAACGCTTGAATTTTTCAGTTTTCAAAGCCACAACTATTTTGAACGCGCGCCGAACTTCTTGAACAAAGTTGCCTCACGACCTTGTGGTCGCAAACGCAAGGCTCGCATTGCGCATTGAAATTTTGCGTATTCTTGGCGCATGGCCGCAACCAAAAACCGTACATCGGACAAGCCCGCAATCATGATTGAGCAATCGGAATTTGCGCGCCGCCGCGGCGCCCTGCTTGATGCGTTGCGCGGCTCCGTTGGTTTGGTTCTTGCGGGCGAGGCCGACCCAAACTTGCACCACCCATTCGCCGCGCACGCGCACTTCACCTATCTCACCGGTCTTGCCGATGAACCCAGCGCCGCGTTGTTGTTTGATGGGAAGAATCCAAACCCCGCGCGGCGTGTCCAACTTTTTTTACGGCCGCTAAATTCCGAGCGCGAAAAATGGGATGGCTTTCGCGCGGAGATTGGTGGCGAACTTCGCGCGCGCGCCGGCATTGAAACCATTTTTCGAACCAACATGCTTGCGCCGCAACTTCTTGACGCCGCCAAGCGCGCCAAGTCGCTGACATTGCTCATGCCGTTGGCCGCGCACACCAGTCCCGTGAGTGGTGACCTTGACATTTTCCGCCGCGCCGCGGAGCGCATTCCAAATTGTTCAATCAACGATGGCACAACTCTGTTAAACGCCATGCGCGCCTGCAAAAGCAAAGCCGAAGTGGCGTGCATTCAAGAGGCGGGCCGCATCACTGGACTTGGATTTGCCGCCGCGTTCGCCACGTTGCGTCCCAACATGAACGAGTTTGATTTGCAACGACATGTTGAGGCCGGTTATCACCAAGGTGGTTCGCGCGAACTTGCGTTTCGCACAATCGCCGGCGGCGGTTTCAACAGCACGGTGTTGCACTACCACGCCAACGATCAAGTGTTGCGCGACGGCGATTTGGTGTGTCTTGATTCCGGCGCCAAGTGGTGCGGCTATAGCGCCGATGTCACGCGCACGCTTCCGGTGAATGGAAAGTTCACGGCGCGCCAACGCGAAATTCATGATCTGGTTCTTGCGGCGCAAACCGCGGCCATTCGCGCCTGCAAACCTGGCGCGCGCTTTCACCAGATTGACGAGGCCGCGCGCGCGGTGATTCGCCGCGCCGGTCTGGCCGACGCGTTCATTCATTCCATTGGCCACCACCTTGGACTTGAAACGCATGACGCAAGTCCCGACGCGCCGCTGCAAGTTGGCGCCGTGATCACCATTGAGCCTGGCGTGTATTTGCCCGATGAAAAAATTGGCGTGCGCATTGAGGACGACATTCTGATCACGGCGCGTGGACCTGTCACGCTGACGCGCGACATTCCTAGATCAAGCAAGGAAATTGAAGCGGCTATGGCGCGTTCGCGCGTGGCGTCAAAACCAAAGCGCTGATCGTGCGCTCGCTCAATAGTCCGAACACTGATTGTGTGTGAATGCGCGGCCTTGGTGCTTGCAATTATATTTGCGGCGGCGTGTGGATTAAAAATCCATGCAGCGCAAGCAGGGTTAAACTCCAGAAAACGGGCAGAGATGAAATAACTATCGCGACCGCGATCAGGCGCTTGCCAAGTTTGTCTTCATGGCGCCCCACAATCTCGCAAGCCACAACCACGAACAGCACCAAACTAAATTTCAAGGCTATAGCGCCAACAAAATCCCATCGATCAATCACTATTTGGGCAATTGGATTTACTTCCGATCCACCCTTGCGCAGGATGTACCACGTTAAAATAATGTCCAAGCTGGCGAACAGAAGAAACCACACGTACCCATCTTGATAACGCATGGGTGGCGCGCTAAGCCATGTGGGCGATTCATATCCCGGTTGCGCTTCTTTCTGATGATGCTGAAGAGTCATCATGTTGAAAGTATGCCACGAATTGCGTGCGACGCCAACTAAATCAATGGAACTTTTGTGGAAATATTGTGCGCCGGCGACGTGTTGAGTTGCACCAATTGCTCTTGTTTTTGCTGCGCACCTGTGGAATCCACAAAGTCGCTGTGGCAAGAAGCCTTGGACTCAACCGCGCCAACCGCCGCCTTGGTTTTGGAAGCAAGCTTGTGAATTTCCTCGGGCGAAAGCACGCCACGCTTGGTAAGAACTTCTTGCTGCTCTGGCGTCAGCGCCGCGCTGAGCACTGGTTTATCGCGGCGATACTCCTCGCTCTTGCCACTGGCAAATTCCTGAATTTCTTTGCTTATGCGAACGCTGCACCAATCATGTCCGCACATGGCGCAGAAATCCGTGTCCACATCCAAGTCCTCATCGTGATAGGCGCGGGCGGTGTCGGGATCAAATGACAACTCAAAATGTTTCTGCCAGTTCAACGCGGCGCGCGCCTTGGTGAGTTCATCGTCGCGATCGCGCGTGCCTGGAATTCCAAGCGCGACATCGGC
>CANJIC010000093.1 GCA_947474205.1 Planctomycetaceae bacterium
AACAACGCGTGGTTGCACACCAAAATATCCGCGTTCTCCATGCGTCGCCGCGCCGATTGATAGAAGCACTTGTCATACGTTGGACAACGCTTGCCCATGCAATTGTGCGTGTCGCTTTGCACCTGCTCCCAAATAGATTCTGGCCGAAGCACCGGTAGCGACGACAAAGTTCCATCACGCGTGTTGGTGGCCCAATCTTCAACGGCATGCAAAAGATGGCGCTCATTCTCGTCTGGAAAGAGTCGCTCTTGACGCTCACTGGCCAAACGCAAGCGGCGCAAACTAACGTAATTTCCGCGGCCTTTGGCTAAAACCGCGCTGAACTCATGGCTGGATGCGGCGCGCAACAAGGGCAAGTCCTTGTCAATTAATTGCTCCTGCAAACTAATGGTGTTGGTGGAAATAATTACGCGCTCCTTGGCCTCCACGGCGCGCGCGATGGCTGGAATGAGATAGGCGAAACTTTTTCCAACGCCTGTTCCAGCCTCCACCAAAAGTCGTCCGCGCTTGGCTAAGGTTTCCTCAACCAGTTTCGCCATTTCCACTTGCTGCGGACGCATTTCAAAACCAACCAAGCGCCGCGCTAGCGGACCGTCCTCACACAACATGGATTCAGCGTGCAATGTCATTGAAAATTTCTAGCCAGGTTGCGAATCAGATTCATTGGGCTCCACAATTCCAAGTGGCTTGCGAGAAGGCAGGCCTTGATCGCGCGGATACATGCGCGAAGTCTTTGCCAATTTCACCACCGCCACAATTGTTCCAGTTGGCGTGCGCGTGGTGGTGTCTACTTTAGCGTGCAACAACTCAAGGGCACGCTGCGCCGCCTCTATTTCTTGCGGGGCGCGCTCGCCTTTAATGGCCAACAATACGCCGTCCACCTTCAACAACGGAACCGCCAGTTCAATAATGGACGCCAATTGCCCAACCGCGCGGCACGTGACCGCGTCCATGGCCTCGCGCTCGGCGCTGCGAAACGCCGACGCGTCCTCTATGCGCGCCTGCATCACCGATACGTTTGCAAGCCCAAGCAACTGCACCGCCTCTGACAAAAATCGAGCCTTTTTGCCTGTGCTTTCAATCAAAGTGAACGACACCTGCGGCATGGCAATGGCCAGCGGAATGCCAGGCAATCCGCCGCCTGAACCAATGTCGGCCACGTTCTTGGCTTCAAGCGCCGCCAGAAAAGGCAGCAGCGTAAGACTGTCCGCAATGTGCTTCACCCACGCCTCGGCTGGATCCTTGATGGCGGTCAAATTAAATTGCTGATTCACCAACAGCAAGTGCGACAAGAATGTCGTCAACTTGTCTTGGTCGCCGTGATCGAGTTCGATCGATTGCGATTTCAACATTTCATAAAAAAGTGGCGGCGGCGCGGCGACTCTATTCAACGAACACCTCCTAGGCTTTCAAAGTTGCGTGGTTTGCGAAGTCCAAGTCCAAAAATAATTCCAGTGGCCAGCCACCCTGCCACCATGCTGGATCCACCGTAACTCACAAATGGCAGCGTGATTCCAGTCACTGGAAAAACGCCAAGCGTCATTCCCGTGTTGATGGCGATTTGGGTAAAGACAATCGCGGCGATTCCAGTGGCGATGAGGCGCGAGAACGGGTCACGTGTTGAGAGCGCGCAAATCGCCGCGCCACCGGCGTACATCAGACCCAAACACCAAATCCCAATACCACCAAGGAATCCCCATCGACAACAAATGACCGCGAAGATCATGTCGTTGTGCTCCTCTGGCAAATGATTATTGCGCACCAACGCCTGGGCGTGGTCGTGATCGTTGCCTGAAAATCCACCGGCGCCCGCCAAGGTCATTGCCCGATCGGCCTGAAATCCAATATCGCGCGCATAGCGGTCATCGCCGCGAAATTGCGCAAAAAGCGCGTCGACACGCTCGCGTTGGTGCGGCCGCAAAATTGGATACGTAATGGGCGCGATCAACATGACGCCAAGAATGAGCGTGGCAAGATGTCTTTTTCGTGCGCCAGCCACCAACAACATGGCGAGCACTGGTGGAATAAATAACATGGCCGTTCCCAAATCTGGCTCCACAAGAATTAAAAGAATCAACGGCATGGCAATGGCGAACGGCGCGAAAAATCCGCGCCACTTTAAAATGGACGGCGGCCGTCGCAACCAATTAGCCAACACCAATACCAACGCAAGCTTGGCAATTTCGCTGGGTTGAAATTCAAACAGTCCCACATTCAACCAACGCCGCGCTCCATTTTTTGGACGCACCAACCACTCAGGCGTGCCAGGCACCAACACCAGCAATAATAAAATGGCCGAGATGCCATACAAGTACCACGCGCTTTTGGAGAGCAGTTTGTGACTTGGAACACAGGCCGCGGCGGCGGCAATTATTCCAAACACCGCGAACATGAGTTGCTTCTTCGCAAGCGCTGGCTCGGTGATCTCGATTGAAAAATATCCCCACACCGTCAACAACACCGCGGCGATAACCACGATCCAACCTGCGTTCATCCACACAAGTCCGCCGCTGCCCAAGGTGCGACCGCCTGTGTATCCAAGTGGTGGTGAGACAGCACTCATAATTGTGTTTCACCCTCATCTTGTTCCGGATCAATCGGCATTGGATCCTGCGAAGGATAAAATGGCTCAATATGGCTCTTTTCATTCTGTTTTTTGGAATTCTTCTCGTCGCCAAAATATCCCCGGTCCAACAAGGCCCGAACAAGTTGCCCCGCGATGGGTCCAGCCGCCTTGCCACCGCTGCCACCACGCTCCACAAGAACAGCGATGGCGTACTTTGGTTTCGCGCCTTTCACGCCGGCCAATCCCACGAACCATGCGTGATCAATTCCTTTCAGTGAACGATCGGGCTTGCCATCGCCGTTGTCGTCCATTGGAAGTGGTGGCGCCTGCGCCGTTCCAGTTTTTCCGTACAGGGTAATTCCAGGAATTGAAATAATTGGTTCCTGGCTTCCATCACCATATTTAATATGGTGGCCCGTGCCATGTTTTTCTTCAACAGCTTGGCGCAATCCTTCAAGCGCGCGGCGACACGCTTCAGGTGGCATGTCTAGTTTGCCTGTTCGACGGTCTGGTGGAAGCGCGTCCTCATCGCGCACAATATGCGCGTCGCGAATTTCTCCACCGCGCGCAAGCGTGGCGAACGCGTTGGCGGCTTGCAGCGGAGTCCACGCAATCGGTCCCTGTCCAATTCCCATGATGATGGGCGTGAACAGATCGTGGCGCGACTCGATGTTGAGCAGTTGCTCCTCATTTGGAATCATGCCAACGCTCTCGCCACCAACACCCCGCTGCGCCGCGGGCAGCGGTCCTTGCAAACCACTTCCCAGCGTCATGCCCACGCCCAAACTTTTATACCAATCCACCAGCGGGCGCAGGCCAAATTTGTGCGCCACCGTGTAGAAGAAAATGTTGCAAGAACGGCTAATTCCAGCCTCCACATTCAACGCGCCGCCAGTTTGCGCGGTGTGATTGGTCATGCCGTATTGCGGTCGATAAATCCAGCAACGCGCGCGATCTTTGAACTCCGGAAAATAATGTCCCTTGCATTCCACCGTTCCCGCAAGCGGAAATTTTTCGGCGCCCACCGCGCCAACATAGACAAGAGGTTTCACAATGGAGCCCGGCGGATAGACAGCCTCGCTGGCGCGGTTCACGCCGGGTTGCAATCGAAACAAATCGCTCGCCGACATTCCCGCGGCGTCAGGAAGCGTTGGCCAACTTCCCATTGCCAAAATTTCTCCGCTGTCCACTTCAACAATCACCGCCGCGCTTGCCAACGGCAAACCATTTGGCAATCCATCCGCGCCACCATGGTGCCACTCTTGAACCTTGGTCAAACCAAATTCAGGATTTAAAATAGCCTGCACGCTCGCTTGCAATTCAATGTCAATGGTCAACCGTAAGTCAAGGCCATCCTTTGGTTCAACGCGTTCTTCCTTCTGTGTGTCCATGTGCTTTTGATGTTGACCTCGTTCTCCACGAAGCCAATCTTCATACGCCGCTTCAAGTCCACGCCCACCAACCAAGTCCGGTCCTGGTCGATAGCCACCGGGATCAATTGTTCCGTCACTCTTGACAAATGGACGCCGCGCCAAATCCTCGGCCCATGTCTCCTCGCGAATTGTTCCAAGCACATGATCAAAAACTCCAACTACATGAATGTTGACGTCACCTGGGTTTCGAAGGGGTTTTGGCAGTGTTTTTCGACTCAGTCGAACATCAACTGACTCCCAAGGGTGCATGCGCCGCAAGGCATCTTCCTTGACCTCCACCGAATTTGGAAACTCGTCACTTAACTTTCTCAGCGCGAACGCGGCGATTTCAGAAACTTGTCGGGCAATGACGTGGGAAGTTTTTTGCTCGCGGATTGGTTCCGGATGAAATGAATCACCAGGATCGTGTCCCAACTTCGCGGTCAACGCCTCGCGTTGCTTGGCCCACACCGCATCGGCGCGCTTTTGAACTTGCGCGCGGATCATTTCTATTTTTTCGTCAATCTGTGCGCGCGAAATATCGCATAGCAATGCGACTTGATTCAGTATGTCATTCTTGACCTCCTCTTGTTCGAGAAGGCACAACTCCACTGTTGAATCCCGTGCCTCACGCGAAAGCCTGCCCCACAACGATCGTCCAAATTCCTTGCGCGCCTTGCGCAACGCGCGAGCACGCACCCATGAACCATCAATCATGGAGTAATTCAGCGCCACGTCATATACGGAAACATCTTCGGCAATAACGCGATCAAGTCGATCCACAATTTTTCCACGTTTTGTTGGAATCCAGTTGACTCGATCAAGTCGCTGCTCGGCTTCTTCACGAAAGTCGGCGCCATCCACAACGGTTAATTGCCACAAACGAGCGGACAACCCAGTGATGGCCAACAATGCCAAAGCCCCAAGAAATATCAATCTCTTGCGCGCTCGTGCTGTGGGACGGTCTGGGGCGGACATGGCTCAAGCGTAACGCCTCGGCGGCGCGATTCGCCGCTAGTATCTTGCCCCTTCGACATTGATTTTCAAACAGAGGAGTTGCTTCATGGAATGCGGAATTGTTGGTCTACCAAATGTTGGCAAGAGCACACTCTTCAACGCCCTCACCGCGGCGGGAATTGCCGCCGCCAATTATCCCTTCTGCACCATTGAGCCAAATGTTGGCGTGGTCAATGTGCCCGATGACCGGTTGCCCATCATCGCCAATAAAATTCAAAGCGAGAAAATAATTCCTGCCTCGGTCCGCATTGTGGACATTGCGGGCTTGGTGCGCGGCGCCAGCGAGGGCCAAGGTTTGGGAAACAAGTTTCTTAGCCACATTCGCGAGGTCGACGCCATTTTGCATGTGGTGCGCTGCTTTGAAGACCCCGATGTGATGCATGTGGACGGCAAGCCCGATCCAATCCGCGACATTGAAACTATTGACACGGAGTTGGCGCTGGCTGATTTGGGCGTGGTCGAGTCCAGCCTTGAGCGTCTGCGCCGTACCGCGCGCGGCGGCGACAAGGACGCCATTGCGCGCGTGGCCTACCTTGAAAAAGCCTTTGTTTTGCTTGCAAAAGGTGATCCTTTACGTGGTGGTGATTTCACCGCCGAGGAACGCGTCTTGGGTCGCGGGCTTGGGCTGATCACCGCCAAGCCAGTGTTGTACGTGGCCAATGTCCATGAAAATGATCTCAACGGCCAGTGCGAGATGGTGCAAAAAGTTTTGGCGCGCTCCAAAGTGGAGGGCGGCCAAGTGATTTGCGTGTGCGCTAAAATTGAAAGCGAGCTATCTGAACTTACTGAATCCGACCGCGCGGAAATGTTGGCCAGCTTGGGAATGAATCAACCCGCGCTTGCCACCGTGGCGCGCGCGGCCTACGACTTGCTTGGCCTGCAAAGTTATTTCACGGCGGGTCCGAAAGAAATTCGTGCGTGGACCATTCACCGCGGCTTCACCGCGCCGCAAAGCGCCGGCGTTATCCATACAGATTTCGAGAAGGGTTTCATCCGCGCCGAGTGCTACTTGGTGAAGGACTTGGAGCAACTTGGCTCCGAGAAAGCCATTCGCGACGCGGGCAAGATGCGCAGCGAAGGCCGCAACTATGTCATGCAAGATGGCGATGTGGTGCACTTCCTGTTCAACGTGTAAAAGCCAGTTGCGAAGGCGGGCTGTCTTCGCGCCACGCGGGCGCCACGCCCAACGTCACGCTTGCACAATGCCAGTATTTTGCGGTGTTTCAGCGCAATTTTAACATGACCAGCGCCGCAATTCCCAGCAGCAGCGAGATCAACCAGAAGCGCACCACGGTTTGTGATTCGCTCCAACCCTGCAGTTGAAAGTGATGATGAATGGGAGCGCAGCGGAAGATGCGCCGCCCCTTGCCCGTGAGTTTGTTGGTGATCTTGAACCAACCAACTTGCGTCACCACGCTGCCAGCTTCCATAAGAAAAACTCCGCCCACGAGCGGCAATAAAAGTTCCTGTCGAATGGCCACAAGAATGGTGGCAAGAAGTCCGCCCAGCGCCAAGCTTCCGGTGTCGCCCATGAACACCGCGGCGGGTTGACAGTTGAACCACAAAAAACCAATGCACGCGCCCGCCATGGTTCCCACAATCACCAACAACTCCTTGGCCTCGGGCACGTGCGGCACCATCAGGAAAAAGCTGGCGCGCGGGCTGACGGCGATCGCCACCAAAACCGCCGTCACAATGCTGGCAATTAAAACAGTTCCAGTTGCCAGTCCGTCCATGCCGTCGGTCAAGTTGACGGCGTTGCTCATCAGGCCAATCCAAAAAGTGGCGCACACCACGAACCACACGAACGAAAGCACGATCACGTTGGGCGCGACATTGGGCGGCTGCACAATCACCTCGGCGATTGGAGTTGGCGGATAGGTGCGCTGGAACGGCAAATTCAACACGGTGGCGTCGATGTGCTGCGCGCCTGTGTACAGAAAGTACCCAGCGATTATTCCAATGCCCAGCGTGAACAGCAATTTTTCCCACATAAACAAGCCCTCGCGCGTGGAGAGTTTGCGAAAGCGCGCGGTGAGTTTCAATCGGTCGTCAAAGAAGCCCAATCCAGCCAGCCAAAACAGCACAATCATGCACACTTGCGCATAGCGGCTGTGAATCCAATCTGAAAGCAGAAAGGTGCTTATGAAAATGGCGGCCACAATTAAAATGCCGCCCATGGTGGGCGTGTTGGCCTTGGATTTCATCAACTCGTTAAGCGTTTGGTTGTAGAACTCCGGCGAGTCGCCCACTTTTTTGCGGTGCAAAATGCGAATGACCGTTGGGCCAGCGAACACCGTGATTGCGAATGACAATGCGGTTGCCAACAAGGCGCGAAACTCCAACTGATACATCAACTGAACAACAGCGGACAGCCCATGCTCATCAAGCCAGTTCTGACAAAGATCAACAAGATTAAAAAGCATGCGATGCGTTCTTCATCGGTTGATTGGTCACGAAGTCTTCGCACTCTTGGCGGGAGATTTTTCCAG
>CANJIC010000094.1 GCA_947474205.1 Planctomycetaceae bacterium
GACATGGTGGCCATTGCCAGTGGACGCGATCATCAGCCTGGATTGGATTGCATGCGCGCGTTGTTAAGCGCCAGATTGAAATCCATGGGAGCCGACGTCAGTGAGTTGGCCGCGGCGCCAAGGCCTGCATGGATCACGGGCAACGACCTCGCTGAGAATGGTTCGCCAACATTGGTCGCGCGGCGGGTGAAGGGGCGCAGCGGTCCAACATTGTTGATCGCCGGCCATATGGACACGGTGCATGATCCCGCTGGAGATTTTCAAAAACTGTCACGGCTTAATGACACGCGCGCCACAGGTCCAGGCGCGGCTGACATGAAGGGTGGACTAGAAGTGGCGCTGACCGCATTGGAAGCGCTTGAAAAACATTCGCCCAATCTGAGTTGGATTTGTCTTATCAACGCCGACGAAGAGGCTGGAAGTTTCCGCTCCGCGGCGCACTTGGCGCAGATTGCCAAGGAATGCCACGCAGGATTTATTGTTGAGCCCGCGCTGCCCAATGGCGGGTTGGTGGTGGAGCGTCCAGGTAGCGGGCAATTTATGATTGATGTAGTTGGTCGCGCCGCGCATTCAGGCCGCGATTTTGCGAATGGCGTGAGCGCGGTCAACGCGCTAGCGCACAGCATTGTGAACGTGGCCGCTTTGAGCGATGTCTCGCGGCAACGAATTGTAAATATTGGTCCGCTGCAAGGTGGCGACGCCACAAATATTGTGGCCGATCACGCGCGAGCCTGGGGCAATATTCGTTTTTCCAACGACAGCGAAGGCGCGCAACTAAGCGGCGCGATTGCCGCGATCGCTTCTGGTGACGCCCAGAATTTGCCGCGAATTACCGTGGAAATGGCTCTGAATCGTCCGCCCAAACCTTGCACTGAGCACGTTTCATTTCTGGCGAATGTGGCCCTGGCCGTTGCACACGACATGGGCTTGCAACTTTCAACCGGCAAGACTGGCGGCGTGAGCGACGCAAATTTAATTCAGGCCGCGGGAGTTCCGTGCCTGGATGGATTGGGCGTGCGCGGTGGCAATCTTCATCGAACCGATGAGTTCATAGAACTGGATAGTTTGTCAGAGCGCGCCACATTGTTGGCGTTGTTGTTGATGAGAGTGTCCGCTGATAAAGGCGCAAACATTTTCCGTGCGCACTAGTTGTTGCGACTGATGTGCAACTTGCCACGCGTTCACTTAGTGTGGCGTGCTTGTTGAGCCGCCAATATCTTTTTTCTCTTCGCGGCTTGCGCCCACTCTGCCAATGAGAGTGATGAGCGTTTGACAGACATCGTCTATTTCGCGTTGGGAAATGGTCTCGTAAAAAGGCAGCGCGATTGTTCTGTGGCTTAGGCGCTCCGCCAGTGGAAAATCGCCCGCTTGATGGCCGGTGATCTTGCGCACATGCGGCAGCAGCGCGGCGCAAGGCCACCAATCCGCCGCGCCAATATCAAGGCGGTGCATGCCATCAATAATTTGATCGCGGTCGTCTTTGGTGAAGCGATCTGACAGGCGAACCACGAAGTTGGACCAACTCATTGTGCAGTCTTGCGGCGGATTTAGCAGCAAAATGTCCGATTCACCACCAAGTCGCTGGGTGTAACTTTGCACTACTTCGGCGCGCCGCGCGATGGTTTGATCCAGTCGTAGCAACTGGCTCAGTCCCAGCGCGGCGTTCATTTCTGGAAGGCGGCCGTCGTAGCCGTCGTAGAGATGCTCCATTTTAGTTCCCAGATCCATGGATTGATGGGGAAATGAAATTCGATCCACTCGACCCTGATGACGCATGGCGCGACATGCCGCGGCCACATGATCGTCGTGCGTGACAATCATGCCGCCCTCGCCAGTGGTGATTGGACGGCTGGCGAAAAAACCAAAGCACGCAATGCGGCCAAAGCGTCCGACATTGTCCGCGCCGAATGTGGAGCCAAGTCCCTCGGTTCCATTTTCAATCATGGGAATTTCTAGACGCGAGCACAATGCGATGAGATCGGGAAAGCCAGCTGGGTTGCCAAATGTTTCCGCCACCAACATGGCGCGCGTCTTTGGCGTGGCCTTGCTCTCGGCGGCCACTGGATCCATATTCATGGTGCGCGAATTCACATCCACAAAAACTGGAGTGGCTCCAACATGCAACACCGAATTCACATTCGCGCTGTAGGCGAAGGCGCTGACTAGAACTTCATCGCCAGGACCAATGCCCAACGCGCGCAATGAAATTTCAATGGCCAGCGAGCCGGAGTTTACGCCAATGGCGTGGGTGCGGCGCGTTGTGTGAGCCATTTGCCGCTCAAATTCAAGCAGTTTTGGACCCATGGTTCCGCAACCCGATCGCATGGCTTGAGCGACGGAGTCGAAATCATTTTGGGTGAAATTTGGTTTGTAAAGAGGGATCAAAATTTTTTCTCCAAGAAGGTAATGCAAAATGTTAGCAACATGAAAGAGAGTTCATTCATTAATGGGTCAATTGCGCGATGGCATCTTTTTCCCGGTTGGCGTATTTCAGATACAACCACGCGGCTTGAATTTGCGATGAGGTATCAAGTTTTCCGCCGCCTGCGGCGAGCGACCCAAGTTCTTTGATCTCCTCGGCGGTGAGAGGTGTTGAGTTCTTCGCCAAAGCGAGCAGTGCCATGGAGTCGCCACGTCGGGAAAGTTTTCCGCGTATTGATCGCGCAAACGCCGCGACTTCGGGACTTGAGGAATCAGCCACGACGGACATGATGGTTTCCAAAAGTTGAAGATTATTCTGCGCGCTCATGATCGTGATCTGAAGGAGTTCTGGATGCGCATCAGGCATGCGTAAAATGCCTTGCACCGCCAACAGGATTGTGATTTGATCGGCGTTGGGTATCGAATTGCATTTGGCGACGCGTCGCAGCACTTGGAACAGCAACGCACGGGACACCTCTGGCGGCAAAGTTGACGTGAGCCTGAGAACGTATTCGCATGACGCGCGATTTCCATTTTCCAGCAACGCAGTCAAAGCGCTCGCCTGATCCGCCGATGGAGTTCGCATGGCGACTCCAGCGTTGGCGATCGCCTCCACCAATGGATCGCCATTTCGTAGTTGCTCAAAATCTGCGGATTGAATTCCTTCTTTCGTGGACAACATCAACAACCCCATGCGCACCAGGTTCGATTGCGAGCGATCTGATTTCAATTTTTCAAGCACAATCTTTCGACCAATCTCAGGGGATAGGCTCATGGCGCTTGTCATCGCGGCGAATCGAGCAGCGCCGGTTGACGTGTTGGTGATTTCTAGAAGTGGAACCACCGCCGCGCTGATGCGATATTGACGCGCCGCGTTGGCGAGTTGTGTCAGAAGTGAATCCAGATCATCGGGTGAAAGTGTTTTGCAATTTCGCATAAAGGTTTGCCAACCACCATCATCGCCGCGCTCCAGCAAAAGCATGGAAGCCAACCCCGCAACTTCAAGCGCGTCATCGGCGGGGGTGTTGGCCAGCAGAGATTTGTCCCAAGGAGATTCTTGGCGGTTGAGTTCTGCCACCAACAAGGCGCGTTCGTAGTTCGTCAGATCCGGCGATTTAAATAAGCCATTCAGCGCCTCGGGCTTCAGCAAATCAAGGCCCATCGCTTCGGTGATGAGAATGCGTCGAAGCGCGGGGTCATTCAATTGATTGACGCGCGTGAAGTCCAAACTTTTATTGGCGCTGACAAGGGCAATTCCCATATAGCCATCAACCTGCAGTGGGATATCTTTTTGCAAGGTCAACCACTCGAACAACGGATTCATGGATGGATCCGCAAGCAATCGCAGCGAAATCCAGCGAAGATGTTGAATGCCACTGGCACTGGGCGACATGGCATTTTGAATTTGTGCAACAGCGGTTTCGTATGCGTCCGCGCGCGCATATTGGGCGCTGGCCTTTGGAGAGACAAACCAAAGTGCCGCACAAAGTAACGTGACCGAGAATTTCATGCGGCAAGTGTAGCCGCAGCGCTTTCGATTTGGTGAAGCGTGGCGCCACGGCGCATACATTCACGCGCGTCGGCGTGAGCAATGAAAATACGGCTTTAAGCGCGGCGCCGACGCGAAGCATCGCGCAATGTGTGTCGCAGGCGTTGCAGAAGTTCCTCAATCATGCATTCGCCAGCGACGCCAGCATCGACCAAGGCTTTGGCTTTGATCAGGGCGTCGATCTTGGTGGCGCTGGCGTGAATGGATGAGTGCGAATTTCGCTTCATTGCCCGCGCGATTTCGGGAAAACTCATGGCGGTATGGTGGCGCGCCAGCCACGCGACCAACGCGCGCGCCAAGGTGACGCGTCGATGCCGGCTTTCACCTTCAAGTTGCTCCGCGTTGACACCGGTCAGCGAACAGACTTGATCAATGATCTCGCTGATGCGCACGGGATTGGACGAGCGCTGGACTTCTTCGCGTCGAAAGAGTGAATCAATCACGCCGCAGGAAATTTCATTGCATGCGCGCGGGCTTGAATTTGGATGTGCATTGGAGTCCGCGTTCTGGGTGAGACGCAACGCCTCAAGAGTGGAGAAGGTGCCCTCGATTTCACGGGCGCCACTGACGCAGTGGCAAGCGATGGCGTCCACCGCCTCATTGGAAAGCACGATGGCTTTACGCAGCGCCGCGGATTTCACCAACGCTCGCCGCAGCGCTAGATCCGGCGCGTCAATGCGCACCACCATGCCCGCGATCATGCGGCTTGTGAGAGTTTGGCTGAGTCTACGAATCAAATGCGGGTGCTCATCGGAGGCCAGCACCACTTGTGATCCCGCAAGTTGCACCGCATCAAGCGTGTGCACAAACTCGGTTTGCGTGGCGGTCTTGCCCGCCAGAAAATGCACGTCGTCAATCGCCAGAACATCCACGCGTCGAACACGCGCGCGAAACGCGTCAATGGTTCCATGGCGAACGGATTGAATATATTCGTTGGTGAATTGCTCGGCCGTGACATAGCGAACGCGTTGCTGCGTGCGTGACTCGCGTCGACGACGGCACAACGCCTGCAACAAATGAGATTTGCCCACGCCGCAACTTCCATGAATGACCAGGCAATTTCCAATGATGTTGCTGGCGGCGAATGTGCTGGCGGCGTCGAACGCCATTTGATTGGTTGGGCCCACCACAAAGTCCTCTAGACGACGCCACGCTTGCGTGGTGTGGGCGCGGGCGACAGGAGTGGCGCAAGGCATTCGATGGGATGACGCGTCAGAGGACTCGCTTGCGGCGGGAGCGTGGGACTCGGGTGCTTGCGTTGCGCCAGACTCCACCACGCGCAGGTCGAAATCATCGCGGCCAAGCGCTTCCTGCGAGACGGCGCGCAGGTCGGTGCCGAAATTTTTCCGGATCCAATCCGCGGCAAAAGAACTTTCCGCTTCAACGGCTAGTTTGCCACTTTCCACGCGCACTTTGGACGCGCAATGAAACCACATGTCGGCGCGGCGGTGCCCCAGTCGTTGGTTCAGCAAGCCTTGAATTCTGCTTGGTAATTCCAAGGTGCGTTCTAATGACACGGACATATGGGGCTCCAAGACATTGTGGTGAGTGCCATTGTGAACTGTGAACACGGACGGATTTCAAACACGGCGATCAAGCGAACGCACCAAATCAAGTCAATTCATTGGAACCACGCGCGCATAGGACAACCAACCGAATTGAATTCAGTTGTCCCCATCGTGCGTGGAGTGGTCCATTCCTGAGCCGCGGCGAACTTGTGGTTCGTCGCAAACCTTTACGCGTCCTGCGAAGTCGTTGCAGAGTAGTGCGAGTTTTTTGTTAAGCAAGGGATAAATGCAATAGAAAATGTTCTTCGTTCACAAAGCCTTGCAGTTGTTGGAGTTCATAGTAAATAAAACTTGTACACCTCTTTTTATTCACAACTGTCAACATCATGTGGAGTATTTCAAACTTGACAAAGCCAGCGCCACTCTTCGGGTGACCACATGAAAACCTCTCGACACATACAAGCGCAAAGCAGGGGAATTGCGCTCATCCACAGCCAGCATAATGCTGCGTTCACAATGTTTTGCGGCAAGAAACAAGGTGTGATCAAGCAAATACGCGCCAAAGCCCTTGCCACGCGCGAATTGTGCCAGACCGAAGTACGCAATCTCAATGCAATCCGCGGCGGGAGTGCGATTGACAATGGAAACACCTGCGTTGACGCCATTTATTTGCATCACGCTCCACAGTTGCTGATCAAAATTTCCGCCGCGTCGATGGCCATCTAAAATATCTTTTTCATGGCGCAACTTTGACAAGCCGGGGCAGTCCAGTGAATCCACATAGGTCTCGCGCAGCAACGCCAGCATGTCCGTATCGGCGATGGCTTCTGAAGTAAGCGTGACATGTGCGATGGCGGCGGGCGCCTTGGCGTTGCGCGAGTTGTTGCGTTCCATGGACACCAGCACAGCGAGGTCAAGAAATCCAGCGGCTTTGAGAACGTCAATCTCCAAATCATCATTGGGCTCCGCCAAATATTGAATGAGGTCAATGTTCCCTGCTCCCAACGCGTGGCGCGTCATGGCTTGAATCAGAGCCACCATTTCGCTGGCCTGTTCGCGACTTTGAATGGGCGAAATAGCCAAAGCGGCGGTGCGGCCTGGATTGCTTGCCAAAAGTCCAGCGGCCACCAGCAATCCACGGGAATCAACCCGTTTCCATAAGTCCTGTAGCGATAAACCCTCTCGATTCGCCTCTTTAAGAAATCGACTGCTTTCGGCGCGCCGCTTGCCCAGCAGTTTTTCCAGAACCATCAGGCGCTCGGCGGGCAAAGCGGGCTGCGAACGGTCATCGTGTGACTGGGTGGAACTCACGGAATTAGCCTAGCACCAATTCAACGTTTCTTGCGTATTGGTTACCATGACCCAAATGCTTTCCATTGTTTTTCTTTTGATGTTTGCGATCAATGCCACCACTGTGCAAGATGCCGGCGCGCAACCTCCGGCCGCGCCCGCCACAAAGTCGCCCGCCGCGCGCGCGCGAAGTGCGGACCAATGGGAACTTGAATATCAAGCTGGACCTTTGCGCTTGTTCAAAGATGGCGAATCGGGCGAGGCCTTTTGGTACGCCACGTACACCATTGTCAATCGAACTGGTCGTGATCGAAGCATCGCTCCGCAATGGGAAATTCTTGACGAAGAGGGTCGCCTCTTCAGCGCGGGAGATGGTGTGCCGCGCCGCGTGCAGCGCGCGGTGCAAACATTGTTGGCCAATCCGTTGCACGAAGATCAAACCGCCGTCATTGGCGAGATTATGACTGGCGAGGAAAATGCCAAAAGCGGAATTGCGATTTGGAAAGTTGGACCAGAAGTGCGACGCTTCTCTATTTTGGTCGCGGGTCTTTCCAATTCAAAGAAACCATCCGAAGATCCTGTGACCAAGAAACTAATTTCATTAAAGAAGACGCGTCGCATTGATTACCAAATGACATGCGATCGAGCCGCGCTGATTGGGGATGTGCCCTTGGCTCCCAATGGCGCCGAACAGAATCCGCGTTGGATCATGCGCTAA
>CANJIC010000095.1 GCA_947474205.1 Planctomycetaceae bacterium
CCAACCCAGCGGAAGAAGTCCATCATCAAGCGCGGGCCGTGTGGAGTCGATCAACACCAAATCACAATCGCGCCGCAATTGCACATGTTGAAATCCATCATCAAGAACAACCACGTCGCACATGGAATTATTCACGCGCGCCGCGGCGATGCGTTGCGCGCGATCGGCGCCAACCGCGACAACAATGCCTGGCAACGCCGCACGGTGCTCCAGCACTTCGTCAGCTTTTTCCCCGCCTTTGTGCCCGCGCAACGCGATCATGGGCGCGTGCCCGCTTGCCTGCAACGCGCGCGCAATCCACTGCGTCACGGGAGTTTTTCCAGTTCCACCCGCCGTGATATTTCCCACGCTGATCACTGGCAATCCGCAATCCACCGCAAGACTTTGCTCAAGTCGATTGGCGCGCGCGCGAATGGCAACGCCGTAACCAACGCTTGCTGCGGCGGCCAAAGGTCCCATCCAAGTTGGCAACGGTCCACTCATTGAAACTCTTTCTCTGTTGGCGCGGGCGCCATCCAAGTTGGCAGCGGTGCACTCATTGAAACTCTTTCTCCGCTTGCGCAAGAAATTCTTTCACACGCCGCCACGGAAGTCCAGCCACCGTGTCTGGATCACCATGGCAATGTACCCGCCAGCCGTGATCAATCCGATCAGCAAAGTCATAGCCACCGGCGCGCCCTTGCCACACATCACTTTCAATATATGTTTGCAACTTTTCCTCACTCACCGCCTCAATGGTCACCAGCGCCTCATCAAAAAATGTCCACTCGCGCTCCGCAAGCACAACGCACACGCCCGTCACCACTCTGTGCGCCCCGCGAAAAGCCGCCCTTAACATGGTCGCGGCTTCTTCACGGCTACGCGGTTTACCCATGGCGCGCCCGTCCATTTCACACATGGTGTCGGCCGCTAAAATCACTTTGCCTTGGCAGCGCGGCGCGAATGTCTCCATGACAGAGCGCGCCTTTAACTGCGCAATCCGCATCGCATTGTGCTCGACCACGCCCTGCGGCGCCTCCGCGGCGTCATCAAATGGAGCCTCAATCGCCTCAAATGTGACCCCCTCACGACGCAGAATCCGCATTCGATTGGCCGATCGGCTTGCTAGCACCAAAGAAATCATGAATATGCATCCCAAATCATTGTTAAGACGGATGGTAGTCAAGCCCTTGCTCATTTCCTGCATGCCTTGGATTCCAAATGTCTGAATTACCCAATGCCCAATCAACTCTGCAACATTTAAAGGAGCCCTCTGTATATAGTTGTACAACTTCAGCAGAACGAATCGTGACCGACCCCATTCCAAATCCAAAGATTCCGGATCCAGCACTGCAAGCTCGTTCGCCTGGTGGAACTGGCGCGCCCGGTGGTACTGGCGCGCCAGGAGACAGCGCCGCAGGTCGATCAAGTGGCGACACGATTGTTGGTCGCGTTGTTGTGGAGCGTGGCTTGGCCACCACCGATGAAGTTGAAAAGTGCCGAGAACTTCTCAAGCGGCTTCCGCCTGGCAGCCGCCTGAGCGATATCTTGATTCAAAAAGAAGTCATCACGCGCCGCCAATTTGCGCGGGTTCAACGCGAGTTGGAAAGTTCACGGCCTCAACAAGCGATACCGGGCTATCAAATGATGAAAAAATTGGGTGCGGGAGCCATGGCGGAAGTATTTCTAGCCAAGCAACTTTCACTGGACCGCTTGGTGGCGATTAAAATTCTTCCGCAGAAATTTTCCAGCGATCCCGGCTTTATTTCTCGCTTTTATAAAGAGGGCCGCGCCGCCGCCAAACTCAACGATCAGAACATTGTGGGAGCGTTGGATGTTGGTCAATCTGGCGAGCGCCATTATTTTGTCATGGAGTATGTTGACGGCGAAACCGTGCACGACCGCATTTTACGCAAGCGCCGCATTGGTGAAAAAGAAGCGGTTGAAATTGTCATTCAAGTCGCCAAGGCGCTTAAACATGCGCACCAAATGGGTTTCATCCACCGCGACATCAAGCCCAAGAACATCATGATCAACAAGGCCGAAGTGGTGAAGTTGGCGGATCTTGGCCTTGCCCGCGCGCTCAGCGATCTCGAAGCCGTCGAAGCCGAAGCTGGCAAAGCATTTGGAACTCCTTATTACATCAGTCCCGAACAAGCCAAAGGTCGGACCGACATTGGTCCCGCCGCGGATATTTACGGCCTGGGCGCGACGTTCTATCACATGGTGACCGGCAAGGTTCCTTTCGAAGGCAAATCCGCGTCCGAAGTCATGCAAAAGCAAATTCGCGATCCACTTGTGGCGCCTGACCATGTCGTTGCCGAACTTTCAGCTGGAATCGCGTTGATAATTGAAATGATGATGGCGAAGGATCCGCGCGATCGCTATCAAAGCGCATCGCAACTCCTTGAGGATTTAGAATCCTCCTACGACGGTCACGATCCAATTCACGCGCGCCCTTCGCATTCGCTGGTTTCATCGCTTGCAAAAAGTTCCCCGAACAACGCCGATGCGCCATCGGAAGTTCGCCGTTTGGAAGGTTCATCCAGCACCTTCCAATGGAAATGGATGGCCATAGGCTTCTTGCTCTTGGCTAGTTTGCTGGCGAATCTGTTTCTCTTCTTGCGTCATTGATCACGCTGAAGAGGCGACACGATCGCATTCAATTTAAGAACTTATTTCCGCGAGCAACTCCACCTCGACGCTGGCGCCAAGCGGAAGCGCGATATTTCCAACCGCCGCGCGCGCATGGCGCCCGGCTTCTCCAAAAATTTGCTGCAACAATTCACTGGCGCCGTTGGCCACCTTTGGCTGTTCAGTGAAACCCGCGTCGCTGCACACAAAAACACCGACTCGAATTATTTTACGAATACGGTCCAAGCCACCAGCGGCGTCGGACAGAACCGCCAAGCCATTCAACACGGATTGTCGTGCCGCTGCCGCTGCCGCCTCTATTGAAGTCTGACTTGGAACAGAACCTATGGCAATTAATTTCCCATCTTGAAAGGGAAGTTGTCCGCTGACCCACACAAGGTTTCCCAAACGTACAAACGGCACGTAGGCCGCCACTGGCTTTGGCGCCGGCGGAAGAGTAAGTCCAAGAACCTTCAAACGATCTGTTGGGGATTCATTCATTTTGGCATATTGGCGGAACCGAGGGTGTTTCGTCAACGAACCAATTCTTGACAAGATCTTTTTTTCTTCTTGACCAAATTGGTTCCTTTGGTACCTTACTCACTGACTGTCTCGTGCACATATCCGCGTTCGGAAATTTCCGAAAGCAAATTGCACTCATTTGGCTGGAAATCCAGCCGTTCATTGGCTCGAGGCAGCCGACATCCTGAGTGGAAAGGCAATACCAAGATCCTTTGCTTGGCGTCCACTGTTGGGCGTCAGTCAAAAGATAACTCAATCTGAGTTTCTGAATTCCAATTGAATTCAGGAATTTCAGGAGTCCTAAGCGTATTGCCACCTTCCTAAATTGATCTTTTCTGTGAGACACTTTTCACAGTCAAATAATTGTCCCGCGAGTGGCATCGCAGGACTGGTCGGCCAACGTAGGCGGACCAAGTATTGAGCGGCCTTGCTACCCGCATTTCTAAGATGTACCTCGGATATACCCCTTTGGAGATTCACCCCATGCGTAAAAATAAAGCCTTCACCCTTATTGAACTTCTAGTCGTCATTTCAATCATCGCCCTCCTAATCGGTCTGCTTTTGCCTGCGCTTGCCAAAGCGAATCAGAGCGCCCGCGAAACCAAAGATCGAGCCCAAATGAAACAAGTTCATCAGGGAATGCTGACCTTTGCCAACAGCGATAAAAACGGCTCTTTACCAATTCCAGGAAAGATTGACCGCAAGGGAACCACCCAAGGCGTTGGAGAGATCGCGTCACAATCAAATACAACGCGCAGTCTTTATTCGTGCATGATCGCCAAAGAATTTTTCACGCCTGAGTTGTTGCTTGGTCCAACCGAAGTAAACCCTGTCGTAATAGAAATGGGTAAAGGTGGAACGGCGGCGTACGATTACAGCCAATATAGTCCAGCCGAAGATAAATACTGGGATTACAATTTTGGTGACAAAGTTAGTATTTTTCAGAACACAATGAATACGACGGACAAAATTGTCAAGACCGAATTCGCTCTTGGCGAGCAAAATAAGGTGCCGCAGTACTGCAACACTTCGTATGTCCACAATGCGTTGTGGGGAATTCGCATGAACACCATGTGGAAGAACTCCGGCGATGCCACCAAACCTTTGATTGGAACTCGAGGCCTGGATTCAAAAAAGCAAAACAAGCTTGGTCAAGAAGCGAAAGACAATTATCAGCATAACTACGCAACGCAACTCATCGGTCCAAAGCAGGAATGGAATGGAAACCTAGTCTACGGCGACAACCATGTAGAAGGAATCAACACCATCTTTCCAGAAGGCGTGACCTACGAGTGTGGTGGCGCGAACCCTAAACGGGATGACATTTACGACGCTGACTTTCCAACGTCGACCACTTCGGACAAGGCAACCAAATGCAATACCTATGGAGGACAAGGCGGAGATAAAATATTGCCTTATTCGGCTGGCGACACGTGGCTTGGAATGTTTTCCGCCAAACAAGACGCCGATGCCGGAATTATGGCGCTACCTCTATTTGATCCAAGAGATGATGGCAAATAATCCTTAGTCATTACACGTTACATCTTCAATTTTTTTCTTAACCCATTTTATCGAGAGTTACCAACTATGAAAAATAAAAATGCATTTACCCTAATTGAATTACTCGTTGTGATGGCGATTATCGCGCTTCTGCTCGGGCTTCTGCTTCCCGCGCTTACCAAGGCCCGGAATACGGCTCGCCAAGTCAAAGATGCGACTCAGATTAAGCAAGTCCATACAGGCTGGGCGACCAAAGGGTCTGAAAATAAGGATGGCAGATTTCCCCTTCCTGGTGAAATTAATCGAATCGGCAATATGCCAGGACGTGGAGATGAGGACGAACAGAAAAACAGCCATGCAAATTTATACGCCGCTTGCATTGCGCAAAATTTTATCTCTCCACAAATCTTGGTCAGCCCTTCGGACACCTCTGGTCGCGTGACGATCTGCTCAAACTACGATTTCAGTCAACACAAGCCCGCGGAGGATAAATACTGGGACGGCGACATTTCTAATAAGGATGCAAGTAATAGTGGTGGCAAGGGCCACTTCACCACAGATTTAAAGAACATTTGCAATACAAGCTACGGTGCGCTTCCCCTTGTGAATCGAGATTCCACTTCAAAGGTGTCCAACCGACGCGATATTCAGTGGAAAGCTGGCGCCCCAAATGGAAGCAAATTCCCCATCATCGCAAATCGTGGCGTTAAAGATGGAAAAATGGATGGGACCGACGAATACGGTTACGCGAATTCTGAAACCCTTAAAATCCATGGTGCATTGAACCAGTGGGAAGGCAACGTCTGCTACAACGATGGTCACGTTGCGTTTGGAACAACATTTTGGCCCGAAGGTATGAACTGCGTTCCAGGTGGCGTGACTGATTCAAAGAGTTGCCCAACAAAAGCCACTGACACGACCAAAATGGGTCTAGACAATCTGTTCAAAGATGACGACACATCGGGACATATAGATTGCTACCTATGCATTGTGAAACAACTTTCCAAGAGTGCAACTGGAAATACCATAGTTGATGAAGCTACAAATTGGGATTGAGTTCGCTCCCTTATGCGTTTGATAATTTCTAGATGATTCAAGAAGACCGATCGTAAGATCGGTCTTCTTCTTTTTAATTTACAATTCATTGTTGCCCTCAAAGGCTCAAGTGGCTTGAATTCGCTTCGGGTGAATCAACTAGCATCCGTACATGAATGTTCTTTGGCTACTAGTCCTGCTTCTGATTCAGAGTCCCAATCCAAGCATGGCGATTCCGTCGGCACGCAAAGCCGCCGTGGTTTGCATTCTTCCGGTGCAGGGAGAAATAGATGCGCTGACCGTTTCGGGTCTCGCGACGCGCTTGACGCAAGCCAAGAGCGCCGGCGCGGACGCAATTGTGTTGCAACTTGACACGCCAGGCGGCGACCTACTGGCCACGCTTGAATTGTGCCGCCAAATTAAATCTGAGTACCCGCCCAATACCGTGGCATGGATTAAGCCGCGTGCGTACAGCGCGGGGGTAATCACCGCGCTGGCGTGCCGCGAAATTGTGGTTGCGCCCCAATCGGTTTTGGGCGATGCGGCGCCAATTTCTGCTTTACCCGTGGCTGGACTCATCACGTTGCCCGCGGCCGAACGCGCCAAGTTGGAGGCTCCACTGCTTTCGGAAGTCACTGATAGTTCGCGCCGCTCTGGCCATGACGAGCGCTTGGCGCGCGCATTTGTATGTGTGGGTGACGAATTGTGGTTGGTGGAGGACGCTGAGCGCGGCGAGCGTTACATCGTTGATGTGAATGAATATAAAATTATTTTTGGCAAGGAGCCAATTCGCATGCGTGGTGGCGCGCCTTCGGCCACGCTAGATGAGACAGATGAAAGCGCCGACGTGGACCAGCCACAAAGCGCAATGAATGGGCAAGCACCTCTTGATGCGGCTGGCGAAAAAGTTGGCGGCACTGCTGAGAATTCTTCTTCAAGTGCGCAAGCGGTTGAACACACTCATTCTGCCGCACCAACGCCGCCGCTCATTCCATTTCGCACCGATGCGCTGCGTCAACCCTCCAATTCGGACAGCACTCAATCGCCCCCGCTTGACGCTTCACGCGTGGCAAGCCAAACGCTGATTGGCGCTGGTCAGCGCGATCAATCGCTTTTGCCCAGCCGCGCGCCGTTGACCGCCGCGGATGGTCCACGCTTGAAAGTGATTTCGCAAATCGACGCGTCCGATGAATTGCTGACGCTGCAAGCAAACGAGGCCGTGGCGCTTGGCTTGGCTCGCTGCGTCATTGCCAACGAAACCGATTTACAAAATTTCTTTGGCGCCAAACAAATCTTCACCATTGCCGCGCCTTGGAGCGAGCAACTCGCGCGCGTGCTGACCAGTTGGTGGATGCGCACATTGCTTGTCGCCATTCTTGTGATTTGTTTTTTTGGGGAAATGTCCGCGCCAGGCCTTGGCATGTTTGGCTTCACTGGCGTGGCGTGCGTTGCGTTGTTGGCCGGCGGATCATTTCTTGCGGGCTTGTCGCAGTGGTGGCCATCCATCGCCATACTTGCGGGACTGCTTTTGGTCGCCGCGGAAATTTTATTCTTGCAAGGAACTTTTATTAGCGGCGCGTTGGGCGTGTTGGCTTTCACCGGAGGCGTCATTGGCCTCTTTGTGGTGTCAGATCCAACCCCAGAATCAGGCGCAAAGCAAGCGTTTTTGGGAATGGCGTCGCTGGTCACGGCTGTGGGCGCGGCGGGAATTGTGGCGTGGTTGCTGGGACCAAGATTGCAAATCATGGCGCCGTGGCAAGCCGCCGTGCTGCACGCAACTTTGGGTGA
>CANJIC010000096.1 GCA_947474205.1 Planctomycetaceae bacterium
ACGGTCACGCGCCTGCTCACGCCGCGTTCCGCCATGGTGACGCCGTGAAGTTCATGGCACGCCTGCATGGTGCGCTTGTGATGCGTGATGATGATGAAGTGGCTGCGATCAAGGAAGGGTGGCAATGCTTTTGTGAAGCGCTCAACATTGGCCTCGTCAAGTGCGGCGTCGACTTCGTCCAGAATGCAGAATGGACTTGGACGGCTGCGGAAGATGGCCATGAGCAGAGCCACGGCCGTCATGGTCTTTTCGCCGCCGGAAAGTTGACTGATCACGCGCGGCTCTTTGCCGGGCGGCTTGGCGCGAATTTCAACGCCGCTTTCAAGCCAATCAATTTCGCCGTTCTCCATTGGAATTAAATACAAGTCCGCGCTGCCGCCGCCAAAGAGACGGCGGAACATTCCATCGTTGCCGGCAAAGCGTTCACGAACGGCCTCGAATGTTTCCTTGAACTTGCGGCGGCTGACATCGTCCAATTTCACAACCAGTTCGTTTAAGCCCGCGCGCGCTTGATCAATGTCGCCCACTTGCTTGGCCAACTCCTCGTTCTTGCCTTCAAGTTGCGCGAGTTCGTCAATCGCCTCCATGTTCACATTGCCCAGGCTCTTAATTTCATCGCGAAGTTGCTCGGCCTCGCGGCTGGCAGCTTCGCGATCTGGCGTCATGAAGCCTTCAGCGGATCGCTCCACCATGTAGTCAACATATCCCGTTGACAAATCAATACTCAATTCCGTCAGCGTGCTTTCCTCTATGGATTCGCGGCGAACCTCCGATTCACGTCGATCCATTTCAACGGATGAATGATCGCGCTCCACGCGTGAGGCCTCGTCGCGCACAACACGCAGCGCCTCGGAGAGTTGCTCCGCCAATTGAACGGCTTGCTCAAGTTGCGCGGCCACAATTTCCACCTGCGCCGCGGCGGCGGATTGACGTTCGGCGGCGGCTAATTTCTGCGACTCGGCGTGCGCTTGCTGGCGCGCCAAATCCTCCGAGCGCTCAGCGCGTCGCTCCGCCTCGGATTGCAAATCAGCGTCCTGCAATTTGGCCTCGTCAAAAGAATTTTCCAGTAATCGACGCTCGCGTTGACGGCCTTGCAACAGCGCGCCAGACTCGCCAACTTTGGTGCGCGCGCTGGAAAGCAACTCGTTGGACATTTCAACGGCGTGACGGGTTCCACTGGCCGCTTCGGTGGCCAGCGCAATGGCGGCGCGTTCATCCGCCAGAAGTCGATCAAGACTTGCAACCTTGGCCGCGCCATCACTGCGCTCCGTGTCAATTTCACGAAGGCGTCGATCGGCTTCGTGTCGTTCAAGTTCAGTGCGGTCGCGGTCATGTCGAACGCGCGAACCAAGTTGCTCCAATCGATCCGCTTGATATTGCGCGTCCAATCGGCTGCGCATTGCAACCTTCATGCTCTCGTCGGCTTCGCGATGGCGAGCGGCGGCGATCTTTGATTCCTCGGTCAAGCCGGACAAGTCGCCTTCGGCCATTGAAATCTCAATGGAAATGGCGCCGATTGCGGCTTCCAATTCACCACGCTCAACGCGACGGGCCAACACACCGGAGCGCAACGCGCGCGCGCCAGTCATGTGAATTTGTCCACGATGATCCACCATGGCTCCGCAGCGGCTCACCAATGTGGCGCCGCGGAATTCGCCAGCGGCCAAACGCAGCGCCATGGCCAATGATTCAACCACAAACGCGTCGCCCAACAATGATTGCACAAGCGACTTCAGTTCATTGCTGCAGCGCACGGCATGAACCAATGGTTCAACGCCTTGCATATCAGGGCGCGCGGCGGCGGGGGAGAACGGCATGTCAATGGCGCCCATGCGAACACGACCTTCTTGACTGCGAATGGAATCCACAGCGCTCTCAAGATCGGTGTGCGTGCCCACCAGCAACATTTGCAAATCTTCGCCCAGCGCGGATTCAATGAATGGCGCGTGCTCGCTGTCGGTTTCAATCAGGTCGCCAAGCATGCCGGCGAACCACGCGTAATTTTGGCGCTGGGCCAAAATGCGTTTCACCGCCTCGTCCAAACCCTCGCCCATGGACGCCATTTCATCAAGCAAACGCAAACGACTTTCCAAACTGGAACGCTCCTCGCGCCGCGAAGAAAGTCGCGCCATCGCTTCGGCTTGTCGATCACCAACCGCCTCAACTGCGCTGGCCTCCGCTTGAAGTTGCGCGTGCAGGCGTTCAATTTCCAATTCCGCCACATGGCGCGAATTTAATTCAGTGGCGCGCTGCGCCTCAAGCGTGGTCAATTCTTGTTGCAAGCTTTCAACACGCATGGTGAGGCGCTTGACTTCTTCGTTCAACAACGGAACGCGCTCATCCATGGCCGCCAATCTTCCAGCGGCGCGGGCGCGTTCACGCTCCACGCCAGAAGCGGTGTCGCTGCGTCGGCGAATTTCCTGCTCGGACTCACTTAGTTTTTCAGAGGCCACGGCGCGCTCACGCGAGGCGCTTGCCGCGGCTTGCTCGGCCTCCGTCACTTGCGCTTCCGCGGCCGCGGTCAACGCCAAGGCGTCCTCTAGGCTGGCGGACAACTCGCTTAATTTTATTTTCATGGCCGCAATTCGCTGCGCCTCGGTTTCCGCGGCCGCCAGATTTTCCGCGCGCGCGCCCTCTAAAAACTCAAGCCGCTGTTGGCACTGTCGCTCAACGCCAACAGACTCAAGTTGTGTTTGCTCAAGCGAGTGGCGTCGATCCAATTTCTGCGCGCGATCACTGTCCGCGTCAAGACGTTGTTGCTCGGTGGTTTCCAATTGCACCGTGACGTGTCGTCGCCGCTCCTCGAGCGATGTCACTTGATTGGTCAAGCCAACAAGTTGCTCGCGCAATTCGTGGTACTGCTCAAACGACACGGCGCGGCGCAGGCCACGGCGGCGATCTTCAAGCAACTGAAATTTTTTCGCCTTCTCGGCTTGTCCGCGCACAATGCGCAAGCGGCGCTCAACGCCAATCAATTGCTCACGCACCGCAACAAGATGGCGCTCAGCAAGATCCAACTTGCGCGCGGCCTCATGCTTGCGCGAACGAAAGCGCGCCACGCCCGCGGCCTCCTCTAAAATAGTGCGGCGTTCAACTGGTTGCGCGCGCAACATAGCGTCAACTTTGCCCTGCTCAATAATGCAATACGCGTCGTTGCCAATACCCGTGTCAAGAAACAATTCACGAATGTCACGCAAGCGAACTTTCTTGGCGTTCACCAAATATTCGCTGCGGCCATCGGCCCACAGGCGACGCTCCACTTGCACCTCGTCGCTGTCCACTGGAAGCACGCGATCACGCACCGCCTCGCGGCGAATGACTTCGCCATCCTCCGGCTCGTCGCCAAATTCCTCCGCTTCAACAAGTTCAGGCGACGCCTCGGAGCGCTGCAAAAATTCCGCCATCTTTGGATTTTCAAAAACCAAAATCACGCTGGCCATTCCCGCCGGCTTGCGCGAGGCGCTGCCCGCAAAGATGACGTCCATCATGGCGCCACCGCGTAAACTTTTCGCACTGCGCTCGCCCAGCACCCATTTCACGGCGTCCACGACATTGCTCTTGCCGCAACCATTGGGTCCGACCACGCCCGTCAGCGGGGAATCAAAACGGAATTCGGTTGTGTCGGCGAAACTTTTGAAACCGTTTAATACAAGTCGTGCAAGTCGCATGCGACCTCCTGTCAGTTGCGTTGCGTCCCTCCTGGACGCCTTTGAAATCACGAGTGAAACAGATCCACTCAGCGCGGGACAGTATCCATGATTTTCGGCTTGCTATCAAGTTGCGGCGACGTTTTTTCCGCTGTTCTAGTGGAGGAAGAATCAGCAATATCAGCCTCCGAAGGGAACTCGGGTCGTTCGATCGGTGAGGCGCGTTTCTCCTCTTTCAAAATGGCCGCGAGCATTCGATCTTGCTCGCCTTTGAAGTCCCCGGGGATATATCCCGACGACCACAAATTGTGCAGGGCGTTGATGGTCTCGCTGTAACTCAGCGCAAGGCCAGCATCCACGCCGCGTAGGCCTTCTGGACGCGCCATGAAACTTGTCAACGCGGAAATAGTGGCGGGAACATTGTCAATGGTTGGATTGTTTGTTGGCGATGAACGGTAGAAGACTTGCACATTCGGGTCATTGGCTTCACCACGGAACATCAATCGTCCATTCCAGATAGTGGCCGTCAGCGGACGAAGTAATTGTGAGTTGTCTCCAAAGAGAACGATGCGCGGATCGCCAGTTTGCGTCAGGTAAATCAGGGGCTTGTTGGAGTCGACCAACTCCAATTTAAATCGGCCGTTCAATGGAATGATTCGCACCGATGGATCATGTCGCCGTCGCAAGCATTCGTACGCCGCAAAGCGGATATCCATGTTTCGATCATCGATAAATTCGCGCACACCAAGATCGATTTTTGGGTTTGGATCCATGCGAGAAAGCAGCCTTAGCGCGGCAGTTCGATAGTCATTGGGACCCGACTTGATCATTTCCAAAAGTTGTGGCACAACCATTGGATCATTCAACTTCGCTCCCGCCTCCAAGGCGGCCATGCGCGGCTGCTCTTCGGAGTTGGTGTAGAGCTCTTTGATAACCGGAATACATTTTTTACCCAGCGCCTGCCAGCGCCATGATGCGGCCTCCGCGGCTCCTGGATTCGCCAATAAACTGCGCCGAATATTGTTGGCGGTTTGCTCAGTGGCGCCAATATCCACTGGCGAATGCCGAATCAACTGCGCAAAATCTCCAGTGCGATCGGTGAAACTTGGCGGCACCGTGAGATCGATCATCTCATCACTTTTGCCTTGAGCTGTGTCATGCCTCTGATCAACTTCGCGCGGAAATAGTCCATTGATCGAGGCTTGAAGCGTTCGAGTTCGATTGTGACTTGGCGTTGCCAATCTCAATTTCAAAGGCCGATCCTTCAGCACATTTCCACCGTCAAGAATTCGACCACTTAATCGATCCACGGCATCGGCCCCGGCCGCCACGGTGGTTGCGAATGGATTTATAAATATTGGTCCACCAGCTTCGGCAATCGGAAATATATTTTGAGATCCAATCGTGAGAACTCCGGGTCGCAGATCCGCCGTCCACAGTCTTCCACCTTCCAGGCTGGTCGTGGAAGTTCCGGGAGCGGAATACACCCGCACATCAAACTTGGTTCCCGAAACCGCACCTGGAGGAATGATCCCCTCAACAATGACGGCGGCGACATCATCCGAGTCAAGCATGCGCGTTGGTGAGCCACCCAAGTTCAGCAATGGATCGGTCATTTTGCGGCGGCCCATTTCACGCAGCAACATGGCTCGGATTTCCACGGGCATGGCGCGGCTACCAGTTCCTTTTAGACCAACCACCAGGCCGTAGCCACGAACCACAGTGTCATTGAAACCCAGAAGAATGGCCTCGCCCGCGATGGTTCCGCGCATGATTGGATCGACATCCATTTCAATGGGTGGCCGCTGCGCGAATGTGGACTTTGGTTGCGGGTTCGCCTTCTCAATGTTGCTGCAACTTGAGGACGCAAGAATTATGAGCAACGAGAGAAGTTTCCGCATGTCGATGAAAGAGTAGCGTGACATTGGATTTTTTTTCAAAGTGGAATTTGCCAGCGTTGTTGCGCGGCGAATTGCAACATGTCAATTCCCAACCTGCTGCGAACACATTGACGCGTGCCGGCCACGCAACGAAAGTCAATTTCACACGCTTGCAGCAGCAGTGGTTCTGGCATTCGCCCTGGCGGCGCGCGCGAAGTGTTGGGTGGCAAGTCCGTGCGGTACACGCGCTCGCCAACAATTGGGCAACCCACCATGGCCAAATGCGCGCGGATTTGGTGTAGGCGTCCCGTGAGTGGCTCCACTTCCAGCAAGGAATGCGTCTTTGATTTGCACAACACTTTCCAGCGTGTTTGCGCTTCTTCTCCACCACGCGCCACATGCACGCTCACTTTCATATCGCCGCGAACTACCTCCGCAAGTTCACGCGTGCAGCGGCCCGTGTCGGCTGGCGGCGCGTTGTGGACTATGGCCATATATTTTTTACTGATGGTGCGATCCTCAAATTGCGCGCGCACGCTGTCGTAGCCAATGTCGGTCAAGCCCATCAAGACCACGCCGCCAACATCCATGTCAAGCCGATGCAGCAAACCCCAATCGCGATCGGCGCCAAGTTTGCACAGCGCTTCGCCATGGGTCGCGAAAGCGGCGTTGACCAATGTGTCGTCAATGTGGCCGCGGCCAGGTTGCGTGGGCAAGCCAACGGGTTTGTCCAGCGCCAACACGTGGCCATCGTCATATAAAATGTTCACGCGAATTTTGGCGTTGGCCTTGGGCAAAATTCGCTCCGGTCGCGCGGGCTCTGGCTTCTTGGGCTTGTGGTTCTTGCTGGTCATGGATCGTTGGATCAACGCGCCGCGTTGACCGCGCGTCGATACTATCTCGACATGCTGCGAAAGAATTCACCAACCGCAAGTCGTCTGGCGCACTTTGGCGAGAGCGTGTTCACGCGCATGAGCCGCTTGGCCGTGGCGCACAAGGCCGTGAATCTGGGGCAGGGGTTTCCCAATTTTGATGGCCCAGACTTTGTGAAAAACGCCGGTAAAGCCGCCATTGACGCTGGTTTTGGTCAGTACGCGCGCGCTTTCGGTTTGCCCGAATTGAACCGCGCCATCGCCGCGCGCTTTCACAAAGATTCAGGCATTGAAGTGAATCCAGAAACGGAAATCACAGTCACCAGTGGCGCCACGGAAGCCATTGCGGCCGTCATGTTGGGTCTGGTCGAGCCCGGCGAAGAAGTGATCTTGGTCGAGCCCTTTTATGACTGTTACCCAGCGGCGGTGTCCATGGCAGGCGGCGTTTTGCGATCCATCAGAATGCACTCGCCTGATTTTGCTTTTCCTATTGATGAGTTGCGCAAAGCCGTCACGCCCAAGACGCGTTTGATTTTAATCAACTCGCCGCACAATCCAACGGGTCGTGTGTTAAGCGATCAAGAATTGGCGCAGATTGCGCAAGTGGCCATTGACAACGATTGCTTGGTGGTGAGCGACGAGGTCTACGAGCACATTTATTTTGAGCGCAAACATAAATCAATTTCCACTGTGCCTGGAATGCGCGAGCGCACTATTGTGCTTTCCAGTTTGGGAAAAACATTTTCTCTCACCGGTTGGAAAGTTGGTTGGGCCATCGCGCCCGAGCAATTCACGCAAGCCATCCGCAGCGCGCATCAATTTCTCACATTCAGCACGGCCACTCCGTTGCAACGCGCGGCGGTGGACGCGCTGAAAGCTCCCAAAAAATATTTCACGCAATTGCGCAGCGATTACGCGGCGCGCCGCGACGCCATGTTAAGCATGCTGCGCAATGCCGGCTTCAATCCGTTCATTCCTGAAGGCTCATACTTTGTGCTGGCCAAGCACGAACCTTTTTATCTTGAACCTGGC
>CANJIC010000097.1 GCA_947474205.1 Planctomycetaceae bacterium
GATGGCGTGGGTCCACTGGGCAGATTTTTTCGCATCACCATTCCCATGTTGAGCCCGGTGATCTTGTTCAACGTGATCATGTCCATCATTGGATGCTTCCAAGTGTTCACGCAAGCCTTCGTCATGACTGGCGGCGAGCCGGGCGACCTCACGCGCTTCTATGTTTTATATCTATACAACCAAGCGTTCGAGTTTTATGAAATGGGATACGCCAGCGCCATGGCGTGGATTCTGCTTGTGATTATTTTGGCGTTCACCATGCTCACATTGCGTGGCAGCCGCAAACTTGTCCACTACGAAGGGCTTCGTCGATGAGCGACAACACTGGCGCCACAAACATGAACTATGATTCCGTGCGCGCCGGCGCCGTGGGTGGTCAACTCACGCGCACACTTTCATTTGTGGGGCTTGTATGCGGAACAGCGATCATTGTGTTTCCACTTTTATGGATGGTGCTGGTGAGTTTGTTGGCTCCAGATCGCGCGCAAGCCGCCACCGTAAGCGGTGACTTGACGAAATTATTTCCTAGTGATCCGCAGTGGAATAATTTTCCAAACGCACTTTCGCAAATGGGATCGGTGCGCTGGAAAGGTTTCTTTGACGCGCTTGCCAACAGCATCGTGGTGACCACATTGGTGGTCGCAGGCACGGTGCTGTCATCAAGTCTGGTTGGCTTCGCCTTGGCGCGCATACGATTTCGCGGCAATAACGCGCTGTTTTTGCTTATGTTGGCCACCATGATGTTGCCGGGTCAAGTCACCATGATTCCACTCTTCTTATTGTTTCGAAATCTAGGTTGGGTGGACACCATTCTTCCGCTGGTGGTGCCCGCCTTCTTTGGCAGCGCGTTCTTCATCTTCATGTACCGACAATTTATTGCGCAAGTTCCAGAAGCGTTGGTGGAAGCAGCCAAGGTGGACGGTTGGGGATGGTTTGGAATTTGGTGGCACGTCATGTTGCCGCTGTGCCGGCCCGTCACGGCCATCTGCGCGGTGTTCACATTCATCTTCACATGGAACGACTTCTTGGCGCCGCTTATTTATTTACATTCCGATGACCAAGCCACGCTTGCCGTGGCGCTGAACAGTTTTCGAAATCAATATGGCGGCGTGAACAAAGTCAATCTACTCATGGCCGCAAGTCTGGTGACCATGATCCCCTGCATCTTGCTGTTCCTTGTGGCGCAGCGGCAATTCATTGAAGGCCTGGGCAAAGGCGCCGTCAAAGGCTGACGCGGTCGCAATTTCAACGGAGACATTCGCATGGCAACTATTTCTCTTGATCGTGTTGGCAAGATTTATCCCGGCGGCGTGCGCGCCGTGGAGGGCGTTGATCTGCGCATTGCACACGGCGAATTCATAGTGTTGGTTGGTCCATCTGGCTGCGGAAAAAGCACGCTTTTACGCATGATCGCCGGTTTGGAAACCATCACCGAAGGCGTGATGAAGATTGACGACTTGGTGGTGAATGAATTGCCGCCGCAAGCGCGCGACATTGCAATGGTGTTTCAGAATTACGCGCTTTATCCGCACATGAATGTGCACGACAACATGGCGTTTGGTTTATTGCGCCGCCGAACATTTCCAAGCCGTTTTAAATCTATTATGTCAAGCGCCTATCGCGCGGGCCGACGTGTGGAGCGCATTGAGATTTCAAACAAGGTCAACGCCGCCGCCACAACGTTGGGCATTTCGCAACTTCTAGGTCGCCGCCCCGCCGCTCTTTCTGGCGGTCAACGCCAACGCGTTGCGCTTGGCCGCGCGCTGGTGCGTGAACCAAAAGTTTTTCTGCTTGACGAACCACTGTCCAACTTAGACGCCAAACTGCGCGTTGAAATGCGCGCTGAGCTACGCATGTTGCACAGGCGCCTGGGCGTGACCATGGTGTATGTCACGCACGATCAAGAAGAAGCCATGAGTTTGGGCGACCGAGTGGTGGTGCTGAAGAACGGCTTGGTGCAACAAATAGCCGCACCGCAAGAAATGTATTCAAAGCCAGCTAATCGATTTGTGGCCGAGTTTGTGGGCACGCCCACCATGAACATGCTTGAAGGCGCACTTACCATGAAGGACAATTGGGCCACATTTGCCGCAAAATCATTGCAAATTCAAGGCGCGGTCGATGCCTGGAAGTCGCTCGCTCAAAGCGGACCACAAAGCGCAGTGCTGGGAATTCGCCCCGAGCATGTGTTGCTCAACGCCGCGGGCGGATTTGCCGCCACCGTTGAAGCGGTTGAACATTACGGCGACCGCATGGATGTGGTTGTGCAAACTTCAGGACAACGTTTGGTCGCGCGGTGCAGTCCCGACGCCTCCATTCAAGAAGGCAAATCCATATCAGTCGCGGTGGATCTCACACGCGCGCATTTATTTGAGCAAAATGAAACTGGAATGCGAATGGGGTAACGGCTATTGGCACGGACCCATATTCAACAACACCAAAGCCACATCGCCATTGTCCACTTCACCTGATTGGTCAAGATCTTGCTGTGAACGTATATCTACACATAGGGTTATCCAATTCAAAACCTGTTGAGTTCCAACATATTAAAAACAGGGAAAATAGTCCGCCAAAATGAAAGCCCCCCGGCCGTGTGGCCGAGGGGCTTGTTTGCACTTAAATAGGTGCGGCTTTCAAAGCCGCGCTTTCATCACTGGCAAGCGCCAGAGCTCAAGAGAATCAGGGCAACGTCGCCTGAGTCAATTTCACCTGAGCCGTCAAGATCACCTGGGCAACCTGCGCAAGTACCTGAGTCAAGAAGAGCCAAGGCAACGTCGCCTGAGTCAACTTCACCAGATCCGTCAAGATCACCGAAGCAAAATCCACAGGCATCCGCACCAAAGGCGCTAAAGAATTGATCGCCAGGAATTGCGGCAAAATCCACACCACGCAAGGCTCCTGAACTACCACCCAAGTATCCGCCAACACCATCTCCACCTAAATTTCCACTGCCAATTGGTAAAGAACCCAGCACTTGATTGCTGACATAATCATGGCCATTGCCGTTAATAAACGCGCACACCTTGATATCCGATGAGCCGTCCCACGCAAGCAGCGCAAGTGGAATTTTCATTTCAATTCCTGTGACAACGCCGCAACCAGAACCTGGATTGGCGGAATCCCCACTGACGCCGCCCGTGTTGGCATTGCTGATGGAGAGTTGGCAACCATACACTTGATCGTCCAACAAATTCACGCCTGTTGGACCACTAAACGTGCCGTTGCCAATGTATGCGCCTACGCCGCCGCCACTGGTCAACACTTGAGCAATGTTGGCGTACTGCGTGACGGGATCGCCGCCAATTGTGGTCATCAAGCAGAAGTCAGCAGCGAAGCCCGCATCAAACTTCAAGCCCGCATACCCGTTGACATCGTCGCGACCCATTTTATTCAGGCCGTTGTAATCAATATCCGCGTTGTCGCTGCGAAGTTCATTTTGACCTTCACCTGGAACGCTGTCGATAAAAATATCACACTTGTTGAAATTACTTTCAAGATTGCCCGCCATAAATACATAGAGATACCCGTTGGCCGAATCAAGCTTGACATACGCCGCGTCAAGTTCGGAACCGTTGGCGTAACTGTTCACGCCGTCAGTGGCATTTCCGAAACCAGTGTGAACCACTTGCGACGCTTTTGGATTTCCATATCCAGCATCACAGGTTCCATCAACGGACAGTTGCGCCATGGTGGTTGCGCAACAAATCATGACTGGAGCAGCCAACGAGGCGATCAACGCTAATTTCATTTTTCAATTCTCCAAAAAATTTTAAAGAGATCGCTCATTACGGCCGTAATGAGTGCAACCCTTTGCTTGGTCAACGTACTCCCGATTTTGAAAAATGAAAGTAAAATTATTCAAAATTAGTGTATTTTATAGGAAGGAAAGTTGAATTCATTTCATATCAATTCCTGTTGTCGGAATATTATCGGCATGCTTTGCAATGCATAGTTAATCCAATTTGGAAATCGTCTATACATCACATATGCCCAAGATTGCCATACGAATTGCCTACGAGGGCACAAACTTTCACGGCTGGCAACGCCAAGAACCACCTGATAAGCCGCCGTATCGAACCATTCAAGGCGAGTTGGACAAGGCGCTGGCCGATCTTTTTCAATTGCGAATTGTGACTTCGGGGGCCAGTCGAACGGACTCCGGCGTGCACGCCGACGCGCAAGTTGCCGCGTTCACCGTTGAAACAAAGATTCCAATCACGCGAATTCCCGCCGCGCTGAACACGCGCCTGCCTGGCGACATGCGCGTGTTGAAAGCGTGGTTGCCGATCGAGGATTTTGATCCAGTTCGCGACGCGGTGGAAAAAGGATATCGCTACGAAGTTTCACATGGTGATCACTTGCGTGTGCGTCCAATTTTTGATCGGCGCACGGTTTACTTTTCGCCGCATCACATGGATTCCGAGCCCATGAAATTGGCCGCGGCGTTGTTTGTTGGCAAGCATGACTTCAGGGCGTTCGCGCATTCAGCCCATGGACGCGAATGCACCGTTCGCACTATCTTCTCATGTGAGGTGCACGCATTGAACACGGATAGAATTGTGATCGATATTTCTGGCGATGGCTTCCTGTACAACATGGTCAGAATTATCGCCGGCACAATCACTGAAATTGGGCGCGGACGCATGGAGTCCAGCGCCATTCAAGCCGCGTTGCAAAGCGGCGACCGGCAACTGGCTGGGCCAACATTGCCGCCAGAGGGATTGCGCCTGAAATGGATTCGCTACCCGCAGGAAAAATCGCAGGAGCCCCTGTAATGCGCCAACTCCGCAACACATGTGCAACACTCGCTTTGCCGGCGCCATGCGCGCGCCGCACGGTTGCTTCACTTGCCGTGTTGGCATGCATTCTATTTTTGAATTTTGTGTGCGCGCCCACGGCCGCCGCGCAAATACTGCATCTTGATGCGCCGCCAAATCCAGTGTGGCCAAATCCGTCTTCGGTGACCGTGCTTGCGGACGCGCTTGTGCGCGAAGCTGACAAGTTGGATGCCGCGGCGAAAAGTCCATCGGCGCAGGCGGCGTGGCGGCGAATGGCCGCGGTCATTTTGCGCACGCACGGAGCGGCGCCACTTTCAGAGTCATCCCCCGCTGCGATCGCGTTAGTCATGGTTGCAATTCGTAAAGATATGGATCCACATTTGAACACGCCCGCAGCGGCATTGTTTGCGGCGGAATGGAACGCGCGCGTCGATCCATTGGCGGACCCCATGCCCGATTTTGCAAGACTTTTGGCTGGAATAGCAGAGATACCCGCCGTTGCGCCCCAGCCATGCGCCTGTGAAGAGGGAAACGATTTACTGAAAAGAATTCTGCCTGTATCAACGGCGGCCAGTACCGCGCCCGATCTCATTGAGTCCACCGCGGCTATTGTGAATGCCGCCAATCAAGCGGCGTTCGCGCTGTGCGCGCTGAATAAAGCGGCCTTTGAAAATGCGGCGGCACGCGCAAAAATTGCGGAGCAAGTCAATGTGGCCGTGCAAGGCTTGAATGATCCCGCCACGCGCGCGGAATCAATCGCGCAATGCGACAAGATTGGCGAACTAGGTCATTGTATTGAAGCATTAAATCAATTCCGCGCCGTTGCTGGCGCGACCAGTGCCGCTAAATCTGATCGCATTCCCGAGGCACTGCGCGTGTTGAACGCCAAAAAAGATCCGGCAGAAGCGGCGCGCGCGCTGAAGCGAGTTGCGCAAATAATTTCATGGATGACGCAAGCCCGGCAAGTCAATGTGGATGAAATCGCCCCACCGCTGCGCAATTTTGCGCGCTCTCTTAAACGCAACGCCAGTTCCCAAGAGCAACTTGGACTCGCTCGCGTTGAGTCGCTCACCAAAAGTGGTTTTGACTCCAACGATCCCGCGCTTGCGACCATCTTCGTGGCGCAAGAGCAATTGGTGCAAGACATCAACACGCTTGAGCGCTTAAGCCTTGCGCTGAAAATCCCCAACACCAAGCAAACCAAATACAACAAGCAACTCATCACAGTTATGCAAACTCTCTCCGCGGGCCTACAAGATCAAAGTTTTTCAAATATTTTTCGTGAGCGACTTCAATCCATGGATCGTCAATTGGGCTTGCTGTTGGCGGCGGAAAATACTCCCAACATGTCCGCGACCGTGCAAACCGAGGTGGCCGTGATTCATCAAAGGTGGCTTGACGCCTGGGCCGCCAATAAACCCGAAAAAGCCCTTGAAAACATTGAGGATTTTGTTCGTTGGGCGGCGGCCAAGCGCGCCATGGACGCCCTTGATGCGGCGCCAGTCGAATGGCCGTCGGCGCGCTTGGATTGGGCCGCTTCGCGCGACGCGTTGCGTTTGTGTGTCAGCGATGGTGACGGCGCTTTGGCCACGGACAACCTGAAGGCCATGAAGCCATTTCTTGCGCCACTGAGCAAGGATGCGGCGGCATCTTTGGCGTGCGGATTGCGTTTGAGTCAATCAGAAAAAATTTCGTCTGAAACTCCGGCGGTCACGCGCGATCTATGCGCCATGCAGAATGACAAAAGTGTGAAAGTGATCGCGGCGTTGCTGCGCTTGGAGCAGGAACGGCGAACATTGCTCAAGACCAATCCACCGCTTGCTGCAGAGTTTTTCACCGCGCGCAATACATGGATCAAGGAACTTCCACCGTCGCTGCAAGACCGTCTCCCTGATGGATTGCTTCCACCAGCCGCTCCGTAACATTTTTCGAACTCGCTCGGGACAACGATTACCCACAATTTGGAGAAAATCACCATGAATATCGCGGTAATTGCAGCGCATCCAGATGATGCTGAACTTGGTCTTGGAGCAACCATGGCCCTGCTAGTTTCGCAAGGCCACCGCGTCATCATTATTGACGCCAGCAACGGCGAGCCCACGCCCTTTGGCGATGTGGCCACGCGCGCGCACGAAGCCGCGCAGGCCGCCACCATTCTTGGCGTTGAGCGTGTGAATCTTGGATTGACCAACCGCGCCATCACACATGATCTTGCGTCGCGCCACGCGCTTGCCGCGCAACTTCGGCTCAACACAATCGACATTATGTTTGTGCCGCATCCACTGGACGCGCACCCCGATCATGTGGCGTTGACAAAAATTTGCGTGGACGCGCGCTTTGACGCCAAGTTGACCAAGTGCGCAATTCCTGGCCAGGCGCACCACCCGCGGCGTCTATACCACTATTTCTGCACGCACCTGAAGCATGTTCCGCAACCAGATTTCATAGTGGATTGCGCGGGATTTGCGCAGAAAAAAATGCAAGCTATTGCCGCCTATAAGAGCCAGTTTCAAGCCAACGCCAAGAATCATTCCATTCCAAACTGGGTTGAATCCATGGGGCGTTTCTATGGCAGCCGCATCAACTCTGAATTTGGCGAGCCC
>CANJIC010000098.1 GCA_947474205.1 Planctomycetaceae bacterium
ATCCAACCGATAAAAAAAAACGTGGGGGTGAGCAATTGCAGCTGCATGTGAGTAATCTAGCCAAAGATCGCCATGAGAAATATCACCGTGTATTGTTCAAGCAGTGTCAGCCTGGATATAAAGTTTATGGACGCCGCGCGCCTGCTTGGCCAAGAAATGGCGCGGCGCAACATGGCGCTGGTGTATGGCGGCGGAAGCATTGGTTTAATGGGGGAAATTGCGCGAACTATGAAGAGCGCGGGCGGCAAAGTGGTGGGCGTGATCACCAAAAGATTGCTGGACCTTGAGCAAGGCTACGACCAATGCGACGAACTGATTGTGGTGGACACCATGGCGCAGCGAAAAACATTAATGGCGCAGCGTGGCGACGCGTTCATTGCGCTGCCCGGTGGACTTGGAACATTTGAGGAGTTGTTCGAAGTGCTGGTGCAGCGGCAAGTGGGCGAGCATCGCAAGCCAATTGGCTTGGTGAATTTGGATGGCTACTACAACCCGCTCGTAGGCTTGATCGATCACGGCATTGAGCACAAATTTATCAAACCCGCGGTGCATCATCTATTACATGTGCACGCCGATCCAATCAATGTGTTGGATGGAGTGCTGAGCGCCGAGCCATTTGAAATTGATCCCGATCGATTTCTTCCTATGGGCAGCGGATGAATTCAACGCGCGCCAGTTTGCAACATGTACAAACACACTTGCCGCCGCTGGGTTTGATCGCGGGCAATGGACAACTGCCGTTGCTGGTGGCGCGCGGAGCCAAGGCCGCGGGTAGACGCGTTGTGGCGGTTGGTTTGCGCGATCAATTTGACGCGGCGTTGCCCGCGCTGTGCGATGAATTTTCTCAAGCTGGTTGGCTGCGAATGGGCAAGTGGATTCGCCTACTTCGACGCGCCGGCGTGCATGAAGCCGTCATGGTGGGCGGCGTTTCCAAGCGGCGCATGCACGATCCATTGAAGTTGCTTCGGCAAATTCCAGATTTGCGCGCGCTCTGGCTGTGGTACCGTCGTCTGCGTCACGACCGCAGAAACGCCGCGGTTCTTGCGGCAGTTGCCGATGAATTGGCCAACTCAGGAGTTACCTTAATGGATTCAACAACCTACATCCAAGAGCATCTTGCCACGATTGGCGTCATGGGTTCCATCGCTCCAAGCGCCGCGCAACAAGCGGACATTGCGTTTGGTTGGCCAATTATTTCCCAAGTGTGCAAACTGGATGTTGGGCAAGCCATTGCCGTGCGCGACCGAGACACCATCGCCGTTGAAGCGGTTGAAGGAACAGACGCCATGATTGATCGCGCCAGCACGCTGTGTCGCGCGCGCGGTTGGACGCTGTTGAAAACTTCCAGCGACAACCATGATCGCCGCGCCGATGTGCCCACGGTTGGCGTGGCCACGATTGAGCGATTGGCCAAAGCGGGCGCAACATGTTTGGCCCTTGGCGTGGGCCGCGTCATTTTAATTGAGAAGCCACTTGTGATTGCCGCAGCCAATCGCCTTGGCGTGGCGGTTGTTGGCGTGGCCTAAACGCGCGCGCCGAAATGAAAGCACGCGTCAATGAATGAGAAGGACAAAATCACGCGCGGCGCTGATGAACACAAGATTGAAAAAGAAAACGCGCCCGCTTGCGCAGCGGCGCAACCCGCGCTTGCCTCACGCGCAGGCTTGAAATTGCAACACGCGCTTGATACGTTTCCCGTGCAAGTGAAAGACGCAATTTGCGCTGATTTTGGCTGCAATATTGGTGGTTTCACAGATGTGCTGTTGCGCGCCGGCGCGCGCCAAGTGATCAGCATTGACACGGGCTACGGAACGCTGGCGTGGCGACTGCGCAATGACGCGCGCGTGGTTGTGCGCGAGCGCACCAACGCCTTGTACGCCGATGTCACAGAGGGCGGCGTTGACATGGTGGTGATGGATTTGGCGTGGACGCAACAAAAACTTTCGGTGCCCGTGGCGCTGAAGTGGTTGCGCGGCGGCGGAAAAATAATTTCGTTGGTGAAGCCGCATTATGAGGTGGAAGGCGCGGAAAAAGAGTGGTTGAAAAATGGTTTTCTGGCGCACGAACATGTGCCCGCGGTGGTGGCGCGTGTGCGCGAAGCCATGCGCGCTCTTGGCGCACAAGTTCTTGCGGACACCGCATCACCTATCACTGGGGGCAAAAGTTCACGCCGCGCCGGCTCGCCTGGCAACATGGAATGGCTCATGTTGCTTGAAGCTCTATAAGCGTTGCACACGACGCATGACTGGGTGTATCAATAGATGCATCGGTGTAAAATCAACCAGGACAGAATGTGTTGAATTCTCTCTTGGACGCGAAAAAATCAATGAACTTTTTCAGCATAAATTTGCGCTATTTCAGCGCAAAATTTCCTTCGGAAATAAGGCATGCGGATGCTCGTGCGGGCGCATTTTCGACTAGAATAAACGCTTGAATTGCGTCCCTAAATTCGTGCCTGATTTCGTGCTTCGATCTGTCCCAATTTGTGTCCCAATGATGTCGTTCACGACGTCGCACTTGCCATTGCAGAAATTACACACATGAGTGAACCAACTCCAGCCACACCCGCGCCAATTGATCATGTTGTTGAAATGCCTATTGAGCAGGAGTTGCACACCAGCTACTTGACCTACGCCATGAGCACCATCATGGACCGCGCGCTGCCCGATGTGCGCGATGGTTTGAAGCCAAGTCAGCGGCGCATTTTGGTGGCTATGCATGACCTTAATCTCACGCCTGGACGCAAGCACATCAAGTGCGCGAAGATTTGCGGCGATACCAGCGGCAACTATCACCCGCACGGCGAGAGCGTGATTTATCCAACGCTTGTGAATTTGGGACAAGTGTGGAAGACGCGTTACTTGCTCATTGACAAGCAAGGAAACTTTGGATCCATCGAGGGCGATCCACCAGCCGCCATGCGTTACACCGAAGCGCGCATGACCGCGCCGGCCACCGCCATGCTGGAAGATTTGGACAAGGAAACAGTTGATTTCAAGGCGAATTACGACGAACGCTTGCAAGAGCCAACCGTTCTTCCAGCGCGCTTTCCAAACTTGCTGGTCAATGGAAGTTCGGGCATTGCCGTGGGCATGGCCAGCAGCATGCCGCCGCACAATCTCAGCGAGGCCTGCGACGCCATTGTGAAGATGATCGACAATCCAAACATTAGTTTGGAAGAACTCATGCGCGTGTTGCCTGGTCCAGATTTTCCGACCGGCGGAATTTTAATTGGTCGCCGTGGAATTGTGGAGGCCTACACCTCTGGCCGCGGCAAAGTCACATTGCGCGGTCGCGTGCATGTGGCCAAGGAAGGCGGCCGCGACGCCATCATCATTGATGAGATTCCATATCAAGTTGTACAATCCAATTTGATTGAGAAGATTGTCATCGCCAGTCGAGAGGGACGCATTCCCGACATCGCCGACGTGCGCAATCACTCCGGCCGCGACGCGCAAACGCGCGTTGTGGTGGTGCTGAAAAAAGGCGCGGACCCCGCGATTGTTGAGAAGCAACTGTATGAATACACGCCGCTGCAGAGCACCTTCTCCATTATCAACATTGCGTTGGTGAACCACCAGCCGCGCACGTTGGGCGTTCGGCAAATTATTCAGTGCCACATTGACCACCGAAAAGAGGTCATTCGCCGCAGAACTGGCTTCCTTTTGCGACAAGCCAAGCAGCAGGCGCATCGCTTAGAAGGTTTGATTTACGCGGTGTGCGACATTGATGAAGTCATTCGCATCATCCGTGAAAGCCGCGAGCGCGAGGAGGCCATTCTTAGCCTTATGCAGCACGCGTTCCGCATCACGACGGATCATCGCTACGCCCCGCTTATTCCCCAGCGCGTCGCCGAGGCTTCGCGCGTTGGTGATGGCGCGCTGCTGACGCGCGTGCAGGCCGATGCCATTGGCGCCATGCGGCTTATTCAACTGGTTGGCCTTGAAGTGGAAAAACTCGCCGCCGAATTTAGCAAGGTGCTTGAGGACATTGACGGACTTGAATCTATTTTGGCGGACGAGAAGCGCGTGCTTGATATTGTGCGCGAGGACGTGCTTGAGCTGAAGGAAAAGTTTGGCGACGAGCGGCGCACCGCCATTGAGCAAGGTGAGGCCGAAGACTTTGAAATGGCCGATCTTATTCCTGAGCACGAAGTGGTGGTCACCATTTCGCACGCGGGTTGGGTCAAGCGATTGCCAGCCGATGCCTATCGAACGCAAGGTCGCGGCGGCGTTGGCGTGCGTGGCAGCGACGCCAAAGATGGCGACTTCATTGAGCAAATTTTCACCGGCTCCAGCCACGACGATCTGTTGTGTTTCACCACAACTGGCCGTGTTTTCCGCATGAAAACATGGCAAATTCCAGAAATGTCGCGCACCTCAAAGGGCCGCGCCATTCAGAACTTGATCGAGTTGCGCGACGGTGAAACCGTGCAGACATTCCTGTCCGTGTCCAACTTTGAAACGCGCGAAGATTTTCTATTCTTTGTCACGCGCGAAGGCCGCGTGAAGCGCACCGCGCTGCAGGAATTCCGCAACGTGAACAAAAGTGGAATCATCGCCTTGAAATTGAATGACAACGATCACTTGGTCAATGTGCTTTTAACCAGTGGCACCAACGATGTGTTGCTGGCCACGGCGCAAGGACTTGCCATTCGCTTTGATGAGAACGACGCGCGCGTGATGGGCCGCGCCACTGCCGGCGTGACCGGTATGAACTTGCGCGATGATGACTACATTGTTGGCGCGGTTCGCTGCGACCCGAACATGGATTTGTTAACCGCCACCGTGAATGGCTTCGGCAAGCGCACCGCGCTCACCGAATACATGGTGCAAGAAGAAGATGGATCCATGCGTTGTCAAAGCCGCGGCGGCAAGGGTCGCTACGACATCAAGACCGAGGGCCGCAACGGTCTTGTGGTTTCGGTGCGCGCGGTCACCGAAGCCGATCAACTAATGTTGCTTTCCAAAGAGGGCATGGTGGTGCGCATTCCAGCCACGGCCATTAGCCAAATTGGCCGAAACACCATGGGCGTACGCATTATGCGCCTAGGCGAGGGCGATGCGCTGATGGGCGTGGCCTTGGTGGCCGAAGTGGATGAGACCACTGCGCCAAGCGACATTCCACCAATGGATGCGCCTCCAGAAATGCTTCCAGAAGCCCCGCCAGAAGCCAAGTAAATCCTCACTGAAACACAACCAAACTTGGCTACTATTCACGCATGTCAATTACCGAATGGTCCGAAGATGTGTTGTTGGTTGATCTCTTTCCAGAGCCGTTGCTATCGGAAGACTTGCAGCAACTTTTGCTTGCCATAGATGGACCAGGCGCCGCGGCCAAGCATGTCATTCTTGATTTTCAACAAGTCAACGGACTGACCTCCAGCAACATCGCCGCCATGCTGCGCGTTCGCAAGCGCGTGCTGCAACAAAAGCGGCGCCTGTTTATTTGCGCGGTGAACGATCGTGTGTGGAGCATCTTCATGACCGCGGGCTTGGACGATGTGTTTGAAACTTCAGCCGAAGTTTCCACCGCCTTGGCCAGCGTGCAATTGGGAATTGAATAAGCAATGCGCCGCATTCGTCGTGATCCACCGGAGGCTCGCATTGAGCTGAATCCGCTTATTGATCTCATGACATTCTTGTTGACCTTCTTTATTTACGCCGTTGTCATGATGGTGCGCGTGGATTTGGTGCCCATGGATTTGAAGCAATTTGCAAGTGGAAAGCCAGCAAAACCAGCTACGGCCGCCACCATTAGCGTGTTGCGTACGGGCAAGATTTTTTTCAACAAAGAAGAAGTTGAAATGAAAGATGTTGAAGTGAAAGTGCGCGAGGCCAAAGCCGCCGACCCAAAGACGGTTGTGTATTTGGCCATTGAAGACGGTCAAGGCGTGACCGACCGCGCGCCCATTTTGCAGGACTTGTGGGACCGCCTGCAAGATGAGGGCGTGAACATTCAATTGGTTGGTGGCGCCAAAGCCAGCACAAAGTAATGGCTGCAGCCGCCGCGAACCCAGTGTCTCGGGACACAATCTACGCCGAAGTTCGGCTGAATCAACAACTTCGCCGGCTTGAACAAGAAAGCATTTTCAGTTGGCCGTTGGCGATCGGATTTCTCATCGGCATCTTTGTCGTGCTCGCTGGCGCTCCAACCATGTTGATTATTGGAAGCTACATGGATAAATATTCCAACGAAAAGAAAGCGCGCCAAGCATCATTCAGCGTTGAAAAAGAAATGGAGAAACCCAAAGAGCTCACTCCCGAGGAGGAGGAACAATTACTGAAGCTTGGCATTGATGATGGCACCGAGAAATCCACCATGACCTGGATTGGATACAAGGATTATCAGGAGCAATTTGCTAAAAAAAGCGAGGTTGAGCAAGCCGCGTTCAAAGAAACGGACGCGGGCGGGCAACCCGCGCAAGCGCAACCCAATCAACAAGCGTCGCCGCCAACGCAGGCGCAACAACAAGCGCAGGCGCAGCAGCAAACACCTCCACCAACTCCGCAAACTCCACCCGCGCAACAACCCGCAACGCCAACTGTTGTCGCGCAAGCGGAACCGCCGCCAACTCCAACGGAAACCGCGCCAACTGAAACCGCGCCGCCCGTGCAAGCGCCGGACACAACGCAAGCCGTCGCGCCGCCACCCATGCCAGTTTCATTGGCGCTTCCAGAAACTCCAAAAGTTGCAAATCCATCAGCGGTTGTGCCGCTTGCAGATGAACGTAAAATTGAAACACAAATATTGCCTGTTGAAAAAGTGGGCGACTCCAAAGACGACAAAGTTCCACCTGAGCCGCTGAAGATGCCGCCGCCGGACTCCAAGCCAACCGATCAAAAACCTAATGATTTAAAGCCAAATGAGGCGAAACCCACCGACGCCAAACCAATCGATGAGAAGCAACCGGACAAGCCCGCGGATGTGAAACCCACGGATGAAAAACCGCTTGAAGCCACCAAGCCGCAAACACCAGACACAAAGCCGCCGGAAAAAACTGCTGAAGCAAAACCAGCGGAGGCCAAACCCGCGCAACCAACAACTCCGCAGCAACCAACGGTCGCCACGCCGCCGCCATCACCCGCATCGCCGCCGCAACAACAAGCCGCGGCAAGTCCGCCCGCAAATCCAAGTCAGCAAACTCCCGCAACACAAGCTGGCTCCGCGCCTGGCAAACCCACGAATGGTGAAAAATCCGACCGCGAGTCGGATGCCACCAGCATTGTTGATGTTCCGCAATCCAAGTGGCGCAATGGTCGACCGCTTGCTGGCAAAGGTTTGAATGTCCGAACAATGCGGCCCGTCTTTGACGAACTCACCTCAATTTCAACTTCGGGTAGCAACCCCATTATCGAAATTGAATTTGACAAAAATGG
>CANJIC010000099.1 GCA_947474205.1 Planctomycetaceae bacterium
GAAGACGATGATCAAGATGATGACGACGACGAGAATTTGTGAGTGACAACGCAATCCGCACGCGACATTTCTTGGGTTGTGTTTGATCTTGGTGGAGTGATTATTCGCATTCACCATTCGTGGCAACAAGCCGCCGCGGCGGCGGGCGTACATGGCGCAAGCAATTCCGCGCATGACTTGGCGCGCGCTGATGCGCCCAACTCAACGTCTGATGCCGCGCCTCACTTCGCGCCTAACTCAACGCCTGATGCCGCGCCTCACTCCATGCTTGACCCCACACTCCATCGTGCGGATGATTTTCGCACACTGGTCTCAGAGCATCAGCGCGGCATTCTTTCGCATGAAGATTTTTGCAACGGCGTCAGCGACTTGACCACAGGGTTGGTCAGCGCGCGTGATGTGGCGCGCATTCATACGGCGGTGATTGTGGGCGCCTACGACGGCGCGGAGCAACTTCTGCTGCAATTGAAACAGCGTGGCATTTGCACGGCGTGCCTTTCCAACACCAATCATCAGCACTGGCAATTCATGCACTCAATGGCGGCCTTCAACGCAATTCAGCATCGCCATGCTTCCCACTTATTTCAGTTGGAGAAGCCAAATCAAGCCATTTTTCGCGCCTTTGAAAGCGCCACGCAGGCGCGCCCCGTGGACATTCTTTACTTTGATGATCTGGCGGACAATATCGCCGCGGCAACGCAGGCGGGTTGGCGCGCCATATTAATTGACCCACACAGCGAAACGGTGCCGCAGATTCGCCGCGCCTTGGCAACGCACGGAGTATTGTTGTGAAATTAAATTTACAATCGTGTTGCATTTTAAAATTCGCATTGCGCCACGCTGTGGGCGCACGCAGTGTCGCCATGAAAACATTTGCGCACGCATGTGTTCGCATTTCTATTTTGCAGCCTACGCAAGTCCATGCCACAAGGTGTTGCCATGAATGAATCTCCATCACGCGCGCCGCGTGAAGTCATTCCCACGCCGCTGTGCCAACGCTCGCTGCTGCAAGCCGCGCCACTGGCTGGCACAATTAAATTGCGCCCCGAAGATTTTCTAGTGGAGGAACTTCCGCTCTACGATCTCACCGGTGATGGCGAACATGTGCATGTGGGCATTCAGAAAATTGGCATTCGCCATGATGAACTCATTGATATTGTGGCTAGCCATTGTGGTGTTTCGCCGCGCGCCATTGGCTACGCGGGCATGAAGGACAAGCACTCCGTTGCTCAACAATCTCTTTCAATTCATTTGCCTGGGCAGCCCGATCCGCGTCCGCTTGATCATCCGCACGTGCACATTCTCTGGACCAAGCGCCATCAAGCCAAGTTGCGCGTTGGACAACTTGCCGGCAATCGTTTCGCCATTCGGGTGCGCAACATTGAACCCGCCTGCATTCCAAGAATTCATCGCGACCTGTATCGCTTGTCAAACAGCGGCGTTCCAAATGCGTTTGGTCCGCAGCGGTTTGGCTATCGGTTGAACGGCCACATTCTTGGGCGCCTGCTGGTGTTGCAAGATTGGCAAGGTTTTCTAGATGAATTGCTTGGTTCCACGGGCACGCCGTTTCCAGAGTGGCAGCACGATCGTCGCGACACGTTTCACAAGAATGAATTTCGCGCGGCCATTGCGCATTGGGCGCAGTCGGATGTGGCCGAGCGCGCCGCGCTGAAGGCTCTTTCACAAGGCGCCACTGCAAAGGCCGCGGTGAACGCCATCAAGCCCCAAATGCGCGACTTCTGGATGTGCGCCTTGCAGTCCGCCATATTTAATTGCGTGCTTGATCTACGCTTGCAAGCCAACACATTTGACCATTTCATCGTGGGCGATTTGGCGTTTCTGCATGAAGGCGGCGCCATATTTAAAGTCACGCGATCCATGTTGGAGAATGCGCAAGAGGCCGCCACGTTGCAAACTCGCTTGAACGCGTTTGAAATTTCGCCAAGCGCTCCGCTTGCTGGTCCTGGCGTCATGTGGGGCGAAGATTGCGCGCTGCCACTTGAACTCAACGCCATCACTCATGTGGCGCTGACGCAGCAACATTTTCTTGATCCACACTTTCAGCCATCTGGTTCGCGCCGGCCGCTGCGCATTGCGCTTACCCATCCACAAGCCGAAGCTGGCGTGGATGAACACGGAAACTTTGTGCGCGTTGCCTTTGACTTGCCCAAGGGCGCGTACGCCACAAGCGTGCTGCAGGAATTATTTGGCGGCGCAATTATTCAAGACAATGTGTAAATGCGCCACAATTGGCGCCATGTATTCAAGCCCGCAGCAAGCCACGCGCTTTGAAAGACTTTTTCTAAAAATTTTTCAAAGTCCAGCTGCGTTGCGTGAACGCATGTTGGCCAACAAAGCATGAGATGTGTCAACGCTGCGTGCGAATATTTCTTCGGCGCGCCATGAATCCAGCCGCAATTCCTAGAAGTGCGATCGCTCCAGGGGCGGGTACTGGCGGCGGCGTATAACGACCAGGAGGCAGGCCACTACCACTCCCATCATCATAAGATTGCACAGGTGAAGAACCGCCTTGAGCCATGTCAGGTCCAAAGTCTGACGTCGCACTAGAGAAGTCGGTTGGACCAGAATTTCTGAATTCTTGAATTGGTCCAAGGTTCTTTGTCGAAATGTCCGCCTGGTCTGAGAGCATGGGGGGCTGAGAATCAAAGTTGGCTAGTGGAGCGCTTATGGCGGTGAAGCCAGGTGGCAAAGCTTGCGCATAGATTGTGTATGAAGGCTCTTGCAGCAGATCCATGCTTCCCAACGGGATCATGTCCAACGATGGCGCATCACTGGCGAACACGGCGGATTCTTGCGTTCCAACCGCAATTAATTTGATAGCGGTGTTGGAGCCGGCGGGACACTCAAGTTGGTAACCAACAACCGTGTGTCCAGCTCCAACGCCCAAGTCACCAGAAAGATCCAATCCAACAACACACACCTGACGCGGATTCGCACCGTCGGCAAGAATTGAAATACCAGTTTTTCCAGCAACAATATCGCTTGGTTCAATGTCCAAAGTCCGTCCAAAAATCAGCGACTCTTGTATCTCAGCATTGCCAGCCAAAATAGGGGTAATTTTAATTGTTCCATTGGGGACGCCGCCCATAAGAATAAGTTCTGGTGTTTTGTCATACGCCAAAGTGTTGTTGTCGCGTTCTGGTAGCGATAAAAAGATTTGTGTTCGAGTGGTGCGTGTGCCGGTTGGGGCAAGCATTCGTCCCAGGTCGCATGACTGCGAGACATCAAGAGATGTCATGCCAGGAACTTGTTGAATATCCTTGCTCAGTGCAAATTGAAACGCGCCTTGTTTGGTTCCAATTGTGGAGTCTGAAACGGCGACAAATTTTTGGGAGTCATTGTCTGATTGCGCGAATAGTTTCACGGAGATGGGCGAATGAAAGTCGGCGCCATTCAGTTGGAATGTTTTCTCGCCAAGTGTGAGCGAGTTCACGCCGACATTGGACTTGAAGACGCCACAAGTGGAATTCACGACGCCGTTCTGGTTATGCAGCGAAATAGTGGTAGGGGTAATGCCATTGGACAAAGCCAAGCTTGTTGTGAATCCAACAGTTGCAGCTGAAAGGATGAATGGTCCACGCGCGATCGATTCGCACCAGCCATTTTCCTGCCTCATTCTGTTAAAAATAAACATCGCGGTACTTTTCCTCTCTTAATTTTTCAACATATCTTCAAGCAGTGAACGAGTTTGCTGATGCACCCAAAACCAATCTTGCGACGGAGTTCGGGCAAACAGCAACTGCATTCAACCTATGATTCATCCGTAGGAATCAAAAATGAGTTCCGTGGATTTCCCCTAAATTTGGTCAATTTTTGGGTCATCTGCCGCCCATAACAAAAGGCACAACTTACAAAAGGCGCTTGGCAATGCGCCTTTGGGCAAAGAAACCCTTCAAAAGTCCAGCCGCTTCCTGTTTGTAAATACCGCCCGCACAAGGAAGTCTGTGATTCAGGCGAGCGTCTTGGGGTATGTGATACAGCGAACCGACCGCGCCCGCCTTGGGATCGCTTGCGCCAAACAGCAACGCTTGCAAACGCGAGTTCACAATGGCTCCGGCGCACATGGGGCACGGTTCAAGCGTTACTGCCAGACGGCAATCATGCAGGCGCCAGCGACCAAGTTTGGCGCCGGCTAAACGCAACGCAACAAGTTCCGCATGTCCAGCAGGATCATTGGAGGCCTCGCGGTCATTGGCTGCCTGTGAAATAATTTCTTCGCCGCGGTACACAATGGCGGCCACTGGAATCTCGCCGATGTGGCCCGCGATTCTTGCCAGTCGCAAAGCGCGGCGCATCATGTCAAGGTCGACATGTGAAAGCCAATCGTGTTGGCGTTTGTGCGTGGCAAGTATGGCGGCATTTCGGAGGCGATGGCGCGACCACAGTGTTCGCGCCATCAGCGATCTCCGCGAAAGAGTCGAGTGAAGCGTTTGGATACTTCGCCACCTGCAACGGCGTGTGGCGGCGCGATGCGCAATAAAATAATTCCAAACTCATAGAGCAAATAGAGCGGTACAAACATTATAAAAAGTGAGAAGGGGTCGCCAGTTGGAGTGATGATGGCGGAAAGCACCAGCGATAAAAAAATGGCGTAGCGGCGGAATTTTCCAAGTGATTCCACATTCAATATGCCAATCCAACCAAGCAACAACACCACCAACGGCGCTTGAAACGCCACGCATGTTCCCAAGATAAATGTCAGCGTGAAATCCAGGTAATCGGCCAACCGAAATTGTTGCGCCAATTGCGTGGCGTGCATCAAGGGCACCGTGAACAATTCAATTCCATTGGAGATGTGTGGCGCGGCGATGACAAGTTTGTGATCAGGTGTGAGCCACATTTGTCCAACCACGACATTGGCGGGAGTTTGTTGCAGTATGGGAATGGTGAACGCGCTTGATCCAGGCGAGGCGGTTGATGCCGTGGTGGTGATGATCTCGGGATCGACGCTGCCAAAACTTACCAGCACATCAAGCATGATTGGCATAAGAATGAAATACAACAGCGAGAAGCCCGCAAGCGTAAGCAGGGAGCTGAGCGGAATCAGAAAGCGCACGAAGCGTTTTTCATGAACGTACAAACCAGGCTCGATAAATTTCCACACTTGCCAAAAAATCCACGGACTGCTGGCCACGATCGCCGCGATCAAGCTGAGATACATGTCCGTTGAAAGTGCCTCGATGGGGCTGAGCACTTGCAGTTGCGCCGGCAAATCATGCGCCTTCAGCGCAGCAATGGCGGGGGCGCACAGAAAATCGCGAATCTGCGCGGCGTAGGAAAATGCAAGTATGGCCAGCGGAATTGGCAGGGCAATGGACCACAACAAGCGGCGGCGCAATTCCTCCAAGTGATCCCCAAAGCTCATGGAGCCTTGTGTTGGATTGGGATCATGGTCAACGGTCATATGGCCATGCTAGCCGCCGATTGGCGCAAGTTTTTCCAAAGGCAAGTTGAAAAATCGCACGGCGTTGTCGTCCAGCACATTTAGAAATGTCGCTTCATCCACGCCGCGAATTTTGGCCAAGTGACGCGCCACCACAATGGAATGCGCGGGGCGATTTGGCTTGGCGGTGCGCATGGGTTCAGGCGAAAGAAATGGCGCGTCGGTTTCCGCCATGATGCGATCGGCTGGAACAAGTTTGGCGGCCTCGGCCACTTCAGGCGCGTTGCGATAGGTCACAACACCAGTGAATGAAATGCACGCGCCAAAGTCCAGCACCTTGCGCGCCTCGTCTGGATTGCCGGTGAAGCAATGAAAAACAAATCGATCGCTTGGCAAGCCGCTCGCTTTCAAAACAGGAATTAAATCATCGAACGCTTTGCGGCAATGAATGACGATTGGTTTGGAAAGGCCTTCACTGGACCAACGCGCAATGCGATCAAGTTGCGCGTCAAGCATGGTGCGCTGCAATGATGCGACAGGTTTTTCATAATGATTGTCAAGACCAAGTTCTCCCCACGCCACGCAGCGCGCATGCGCGGCGCACGCGCGTAGCACGCCCCAATCAACAGGGTCGTCAGTTGAAAGCGGATGAATGCCGGCGGTGAACCAAAGGCGCGCGTCACTTTCGGCCAGCACGCGCGCGGCGTTGGAGTCCTCGCTGTTGGTGCCAATGGAAATACAGGCGCGCACGCCGGCGGCTTCGGCGGCGTCCAATTCCTCTTTCAGGCGATTGCGAAATGGCGCGTAGGTGAGATGGCAGTGCGTGTCGATCATGTTGAACTTGGCTTGACCGTACCACTCATTTGGTCTTGCGGATATACAAAATGAAGGCGAGGCTTTAGAGTCCTATAAAATTTAAAGCAAGCTGGGTTGGGTTTCAAGGCCTGACTAATTGCTGTAAAGACATATAAGACAACTACTTAAGCAAAAATATCAGCGAGCCAGCAGTGGTTGATGCTGGCACATTATATAGATGACTTACAAAGGCCAGGTTCAGTGGACTGGCAAACGATTTGTGCCTGAACAATAGCGGCGGCAATAGGCTTAAAATTCACATTTATCTTCGTGTTCATGTGCCCGCAAACTACGCACGCATTACAAGAGAAATTGTCTGAAATATCGGCCACTGCGCGCACCTCAATTGCGGCGACCTATTTTTCCCCATCAAATGTTTTGTCATTGTTGACGCACGCAGGGCAACACCCGTAGGATTGTTTATTCAGACATTGTGAAACTTTTCACAATGTTGCGCTTGCCTCTAACAGGAACACTTTTCCCCCGTGAGTCGCTTCCTCTTTCCACGCTGGTCCAACGCATTTCTTCCGCTTGTCATTTTGCTTGGCGCAATCGCGCCACTGTATGTGGGATTATTTGTCGCCTATGGGTTCAGTCCAAAAACATTGGAAGCCGGCTACATGCCAACGCAACCAGTTCACTACAGCCATGCAAGTCATGCTGGCAAGTTGGGAATGGATTGCCGCTATTGCCACACCTCGGTTGAGAAGGCTTCGTTCGCCGCGGTGCCAGCAACACAGACCTGCATGAATTGCCACACGCAGATTCATCGCGAAAGTCCCAAGCTGGAGAAGGTTCGTTCCAGTTACGAAACAGGAATGCCTATTGAGTGGGTCAAGGTGCATAAACTTGCGGATTACGCTTACTTCAACCACTCCGCGCACGTTGTGCGTGGCGTTGGTTGCGTTGAGTGCCACGGACGAGTTGATCAAATGACCGTGGTGTACCGCGTGGCTCCGCTTTCAATGGGTTGGTGTTTGGAATGCCATCGCAATCCAACCGATCGCATTCGTCCGCCTTCCATGGTGACGCAAATGGC
>CANJIC010000100.1 GCA_947474205.1 Planctomycetaceae bacterium
AAGTTTCATGTGAGATCCTTTGTAAAGATGACTCGAAAGAAATTGTGCTAGGCGAACTTCGCCTTTGAAAGCACTGCGGCAATAGTAGCACACACTTTGGCGGGTTCAAACCAATCTTTTATATATAGCCAAGTATTTCCTAGACTCTGTCCGTGGCCACATCTCAGAACAACCCCAATACGCCCGCTCCCAAGGGCGACTTGAATGCCGCAACCACAGCGCGTTTGGCGGGTTTGCTAGCCAAAGCCAAGGCATTTCCAGAGGTTGCGGGGGTGTATCTCATGAAGGATTCTGGCGGCAAAGTTCTGTATGTGGGCAAGGCCAATTGCCTGCCAGAGCGCGTGTCCAGTTATTTTCTGGGCAGCACCGATCTGGGTTTGAAGAAGCAGCCCATGTTGGAGTTGATCACGGACATCGAAGTGATTCCATGCGAAGGTTCATGGGAGGCGCTGCTGATGGAGGCGCGCCTGGTGAAAGATTTGAAGCCGCACTTCAACACGCGCCTGCTTGATGACAAAACATTTCCGTATCTGGCCATCACCACGCGCGATGAATTTCCCGGCGTGTTTGTCACGCGTGATCCAGCGGCGCAGCGATTTCGCAACGCGCGTTTGTATGGGCCATTTATTAGTGGCGCAAGTTTGCGCCACGCGGTGCAATTGTTGCAGCGCGTTTTTCAATATCGCACATGCGAGCTTGACATTGACTCCACTGATCCGCGCAACCGTTCGGTGCGTCCATGTTTGTTGCACAGCATGGCGCAGTGCACGGCGCCGTGCGCCAATCGCATTTCGCCGCAGCGCTACCGTGAGGACATCAATCGTTTCTGCCGTTTTCTAGAGGGCAAACGCAGCGTGATGTTGAAAGAGTTGCGCGCCGAAATGCGCAAGGCCAGCGATGAAAAACGCTTTGAAGAAGCCGCTATTTTGCGCGATCAAGTGCAGGCTATTGAGCGCCTAGATGAACGCGAGCGCCGTGGCGACGAGGCGCAGTACGACTGGCAACCGGAAGTGACGATTTCAATTCAGGACCCGAAGTTGGGTTGCAAAAGTTTGCAGCGCACGCTTGGCTTGTCGCAAGAGATTCAGTGCGTGGAGGCGATCGACATTGCGCACTTGGGCGGCGGCGAAACGGTTGGAAGCCTGGTGTGTTTTGTGAATGGCCGTCCCGTCAAGCAGCGCTATCGACGCTTTAAAATTCAAACCGTCGCCAACGATGACTACGCCGCCATTCGCGAAGTGGTCAGCCGCCGCTACCGTGAAGAAGGCAAGGGCAGCGAGTTGTATCCCGATGTGATTTTAATTGACGGCGGCGTTGGGCAATTACATTCCGCGCTTGACGCCTTCGCGGAGTTTGAAACTAAGCCGCCGTTTGTGGTGAGCCTGGCGAAAAAAGAAGAGCTTATTTATGTGCAGCGCGAGAGCGAGCCCATTCGCTTGGGCCGTGAAAATCTTGGGCTGAAGATGTGTCAGGCCATCCGCGATGAGGCGCACCGTTTCGCGCAGCATTACCACCATCTCTTGGTGCGCAAGCGCTTACTTCCAGATGCGCAAAATGTACGCAAAGGGAAGCCACAATTGAAGCCCACAGTGAAGCCCAAACTAAAGCCCGCGGTCAAGCCACAATCTCAATCCAAGCGCAAGCCCAACGCGTGATGCAACAGGACGCGCTTCGCTACTCTTGTTTCACAGAAGGAGTCCTCACTCGTGTCGCATCATCGATCTAAAAGAGCACAACATCACGCCGACGCCGAGCGTGACCAAGAGCAGCACTCCGACAAGCCAATGTTGCAGCACGCCATGGTGCCCAAGGGAACCTACGAACTTCTGGAAAGCGCGCAGGCGGTTGCGGAATTTGTGAAGCATGTGCGCGCCATGGGCATGATCGCCTTTGACACGGAATTTATTGGCGAGGAATCTTTTCGCCCCAAGATTTGCCTGGTGCAAATCGCCACGGCCGAGCGTGTGGCGTTGCTTGATCCGCTTGCGGGCGTTGATCCAATGCCCATCTATGAATTGGTCGCCGACAATTCGGTGCTGACATTGGTGCATGCGGGCGAGCAAGATTTAATGGCCGTCAAGCAAGCCATCAACGGCAACGCGAATCATGTGGTGGACACGCAAATTGCCGCCAGCCTGATTGGGTTGCCGTGGCCAAGCAGTCTTGGCAACACCATTGAGCATCTCACGGGATTTCACATTGACAAGGCGCACACATTCACCGAGTGGGATCGTCGGCCGCTTTCCAAAAGTCAGTTGCGTTACGCCGCCGATGATGTGCGCTATTTGCCGCTGGTGTGGAGCCACATTAAAGAGCAATTAGAGCGGGAAAACCGCTTGAATTGGGCCATGCAGGAAAGCGCCACGCAGTTGGCGGGCGAGCCAGAGTTTGATCCCGATCGGCAAATGCGCCGCGCCTCGCGAGGCGAGCCGCTGAAGCCCGCGGTGAAAACAATTCTGCGCGAGTTGGTGTTGCTGCGGCGTGAACTTGCGCAGGCCGAGGATCAACCGCAACGAACAATGTTGTCCGATGGAGCGCTGATGGAGTTGGTGCGTCGCAAACCTGACAACGCCAGCGCGCTGGCTGAAATTCGTTTTGTGCCGCAGCCAGTGGCGCAGCGCCACGGGCAGCGCATTGTGGATTGCATTCGCGCCGCCAAGAGCAAGCCGCCCATTCGCGAAGAATTTGCGCGGCTGCTTGAAGACACCGCGGTGCGCGCGCGCATTGACGCCATGTGGTTGGCGTTTCAAACGCGTTGCATGGCCACCAACATCGCGCCCAATTTGGTGACCAGCCGCGCCGAGTTCACCAGTTGGTTGGCGGCGCGCATTGACCGCGAGAACAAATTGGCCAAGGGCGAACAAGTGCAGGACGCGCAACCGCCATTTGCCTTGGATGATTGGCGCGCGCAAAGTATCGGTCGTTGGCTGAGCGATTTTATAGATGGCCGCGGCGAACTCTCGCTTCGTTGGGACGCAGCAAGCGGGGGACTTCGCTTAAGCGAAGATCAAAAGTAAATGACCGCCTTCACGTGTTTGATTTTTGTCGCATCTTTGAGAGAATAAAACCATGACACAACCCGCAGACCAACTTCGCCGCAATCTTCTTGCTTCTTTACCAGCTTTTTTGCTGGCGCCCGCGGCCTTGGCGCAGCAAGGTGGTCTGGTATCTCCCCAGGCTGCGCGTGTTCCATCCACAGCCAAACGCGAAATTCCAATTTTGCCATTCGCGCTCGCTGGCGCGTGGAGCGATGACTTTGGCGGACGATCTATTTTAAAAATGACATTGGCGCTTTCTGGTTCGATCACATTTACGGGGCAGGCAACCGCGTATCAGGATGACGAGCTTCGTCTTTTAAAATTACAAATTGGCGCCGCGATGGAATGCGTGGCCACGCTGGCCAGCTCAAGTAGTTGCGGATTTCAATCTCAATATCCACAGCGGGCAGAGCCTTGGTTTGTGAAATTGTCGGTCGCCGTCAGCGCGCAGGGTAAAGTTCCAAACGATAGGGGCATCAAGTCTTGCAGCGCAATATGGGGTCGGCCTAATGCTAGTGGCGCGTTTGATCCCGCATGGAACGACGCAAAAATTATTGAGAATATCGCTAGCTTGATGAATGAATTTGGAGTGGGCGTGAAATTAATGGCGGATGCAAAAACGCGCCAGTGCGCGGATGCGTTGCAGACGATCGCCAAAGCATCGCCAGAATTGGCAAAAAAAATTGGTCCCGCATCCAACTGGGGCGCGGGCACTTCAATTGTTCTTGTGGGAACGGCTTCGCAAGATTCAACGCAAGGGCTTATATCCGCCGGTCGCTCTTTGCAACGCGGGTCGTTGCAGGCGTTCGCCGAGGGCGCCAATTGTGATTCCTTTGTTTTGCCGCCTAAAATGCTGGAATCGGCGGCCGTGAACAGCAAAGAAGCGGCGCTGGCGGTGAAGACGTTGGTCACGCTTTTTGACGAGGAAGCCAGCGAACCCATTGGCGTGGCGCGCATTGGAAAGTTGTTGGTTCCAGCGTTCAACCCAATGCCAGTGTGCCTGCCCATGATCACATTTGGTTGATGGCGCTTTGATGATTTCATGTTTGGGTGATGTAGCGCTTTAGCGTCATGGTGTTTTTTGCCGCGTCGCAGGGTGCGTCTATCAGCATGTGAATGCCGCAGTCGATCCTTGAGAACGCCACGGTTGCGCGCTGGGGCATCTTGCGGCATTCTTGCGTCATGAGCGAAATTCAAATTTACAACGGAGATGGTGATCGTTTAATTGAGGCGCCAACAACTGGTCCGCGCGTCACGTTGGTTCCGCGTGGCGACCCGCGCACGCTTACAGGTTCGCGCTCCATCCGCATCATGTGGGGACAACATCTCTTGAATGATTTGGTCGAGGGTCGCTACCGCACCGTGATTTGTGGCATCAATGAAACGGATAATGCGCGCGGCGTGTTGGGCGAGTTGCTGAAACTTATTCCAACCAGTCAGTGGACATTGTCCAGCGCCACCAGTTTCGCCAAAATGTTCCGCAGCGCCATCAGCATGCACGCCAAGGACGATCGCGAGCCATACATTCTGAAATTTGATCTTGATCAATTGCTCATCCTTGCGTTGTTGCGCCCCGCGGGTCGCGAGCATTTCACGCTGGAAGATATTTTCCGCGGCTTCCGCACCATCAGTCGCATGGTGGAGGGCCGCCGTGATCGCCTGCCCATTGCCAGCGTGAGTTTTTTAGGCGCAAAAAGCAATCGTTTGCTTGATCATGCAAACAAAGAGCCTTCATTTGAGGCTGTGTTGCAAGCTATGAATCAAGGCGGTTTCAGCGGCGATATCTACCCGCCAGTGGCGCTGTGGGATGTGCCTAAAACCGCGGTCTTTGCGCAGTATCCATTTCCCGAGGGCATTGCGCGCATGCGCGAGGGCAGCAGTTGATGTGACGTGCTGCGTAATCGCTCACATGCGAACGCATTTTCAATCCACGCGCGCTGTCACCTGATGGCGCGTGATCTTTTTCTAGGATTGACTAGCCACGCCACTTTGAAGTTGCACAAACTTGCGCGCGCGAATGGCCTCGCTTCCAAGTTGACCACACGCGGCCATGGCGCTGCGGCCCTTGGTTCCGCGGCGCTTGCAAAATTGTTTGTTGGCAATGGCGCGCGCAATAAAAGCAAGCACGCTCTCCTCGCTGGGCGCGGGCCATGGACTATTGCGCCGCGGGTTGTAGGGAATAATGTTCAGCGAGCAACGCACATCTTTGAGCAACGCGCACACTTGATCGCAGTGCTCCATGGAATCGTTCACGCCTGGAATCAACACATACTCAATGCACGTTGGACCGGCCGCTTCTGGATAGCTGCGAACCGCCGCCAAAATATCCGCGATGGGCTCGGACTTGTTGATGGGCATAATCTGCGAGCGAATCTGGTCGTTGGGCGCGTTCAAACTGAGCGCCAAGTGCAAGCGATGAAAGCCAATTTGCCCTGCAAATTCCGCTATTTTCTCAATGCCCGCCACGCGCCCAACGGTGCTAATGGTGATGTTGCTGGAGGCGATGGAGGGTCCATAGTGGTCCGTCAAAATGCGAACAGCTTGCAGCACCGCGTCCAGATTTTCCGTGGGCTCGCCCATGCCCATGAACACAATGTTCTTGATGAGAAACCCGCGGCCGCCGTCAAAAGTATTTTCAATTCGGTGGCGCGCCGCGAACCACTGCGCCACAATTTCCGCCGCGCTTAAGTTGCGCAGCAAACCCATTTGCGCGGTCTCGCAAAACCCGCAACCCATGGCGCAACCCACTTGGCTGCTCACGCACAAGGTGCGGCTAAATCCACCACCCGTGTGCGGCATTGGAATAATCACGCTTTCAGTTTCAAGTCCGCCGCCAACCTTCAGCGTGAACTTCACGGTCTCGCCATCCACCACCGTCTTGCCAATCTCCGGAAGTTCGGCGTGTGCATACTCCAGTTCCGCCTCGTCGCGCCGAAACACGGCGGCGTATTTCAGCATGACGTCCCGGCGCGCGCGGCTACTTTGCATGCGCTGCACAAACTCATCGCTGGTCAGACCAAGAACGTCCATCGCGCAAGCCTAACGCCAAAGCCGCTAAAACCAATGCAAGAAAAATACGCAAGCGTTCCCTACCATGGCTTCATATGCATTTGAAACGATCCGACCATGAGCATGGCCCGCCAATTGTCCCAGTGGTTTTTCATTTGGAGGACCCCGCTGGTTTAACCAGCACGCAAAAAGAAAAGTGGGAACTCATGGGCGGAGTGGGCGAACATGTGTTGGAGGTCGCCATGGATCACGGCATCAACATTGAGCACGCGTGCGGCGGCGTGTGCGCGTGCAGCACCTGCCACATTTATGTTGTCAAGGGCATGGAGCATCTCAGCGCGGCAACCGAAGCCGAGGAGGACCGAGTTGAAGAGGCTCCGGGCTTGCAACGCAACAGCCGTCTGTCGTGTCAGTGCGAGATCATCAGCAACGGCGTGATTGAAATTCGCGTGCCATCGTGGAATCGCAACGCCGTGAAGGAAATTCCGCACTAGCAAGCGCCGGTTGCGCCGCGCGCTCGCTTTCATCTTTCACATAGAAAGTGTCGCCGCATGAACAACACATTCCACTGGCTTGATGTTGTTCAGATTGCGGAAGCCTTGGTGGATGCGCACCCTGACATCGACCCGCTGACGATTGCGTTTCCAAAATTAAAATCACTGGTGCAAGCGCTCAAAGGATTTCAAGAGCAGCCTGGACACCCAAGCAATGAAAAAATTCTGGAAGCCATTCAGCAAGCCTGGATTGATGAATTGAAATAGCGCGTTGCCTGCGGGACGCCTCTAGGCGATCATTTTTATTTTCAATTGTGAGCGCGCTCGGCGTTGTTTCCAACAATCATTGGCAACATATGCGTCGGCGCTGTGGCGCAAACACTTTTACAAAAGGGGACTGAGCAACCCACCCGCATTGTCAACCAACCGATCAAACCAGCGGCGTTGCGCCCATTGTTCCATATGAATTTCCGCGCTGTCCTCCATGTATTTGCTTTGCAAATAGCGCAGTTGCCCGGCGAAATCCGCGTTGTACACCATAATGCCCGCCTCAAAATTCAATTCAAAACTGCGCCTGTCCAAATTGGCGCTGGTCACAATAGCCGTGGAGCGGTCGACCACGATGGTCTTGGCATGCAACAAACCTTTTTGAAATTCATGAATGCGCACTCCGCACTCCAGCAAATTTCGGAACAGGCTGCGGCTTGCCAA
>CANJIC010000101.1 GCA_947474205.1 Planctomycetaceae bacterium
CACTTCAACCACGGAAAAATAATGAGCGCGACCATTGTTTGGTTTCAACTTGATTTGCGACTAGATGATCAACCCGCATTAGGTTTTGCCGTGGCCGCTGGCAACGCCGTGATTCCGGTGTATTGCATAGACATTGCGCGCGAAGGCAAATGGGCGCCCGCTGGCGCAAGCAAGTGGTGGCTACACGAATCCCTTAAGTCGCTTGACGCCTCACTGCGCGCCAAAGGTTCTCGCCTGATCTTGCGCAGTGGCGACACCGTGAAAGAGTTAATGGCCCTGGCCAAAGAAAGTGGCGCCACATCAATCGCTTTCAATCGCCGCTACGAGCCATGGGTGCGCGATCAAGAAGAAGCGTTGCAAACCGCGTCGCAGTCACGCGGAATTTCCCTGCATCGCTTTGAATCTTCATTGTTGTTTAATCCTGATGTCATTCGCACAGGCAGCGGTTTGGCGTACAAAGTATTCACACCCTTCTGGAAAAATTGTCGCTCGCTTGCCGCGCCGGATGCGCCGCGCGCCGCGCCATCAAAAATTACGCCGCCAACGCAATGGCCCAAGTCGCTTGAACTTTCCGATTTACAATTGCTACCCAACAAGCCGTGGATCAAAGGTCTTGCCGACGCGTGGACGCCTGGCGAGGCTGGCGGCGCGGCCAACGTGCGCGCATTTTTAAAGCAAGCGGTTGGCGACTACAGCGTGGGCCGCGATGTTCCAGGCGTTCGCGGCACAAGTTTGTTGAGCGCGCATTTGCACTTTGGTGAAATTTCCGTGCGCCGCGTGTGGCTTGCAACTCAAACGCGCATGAACGATGAGACCAAAACATTTCGCGACAACGCCGACAAATTTCGCGCCGAGCTTGGTTGGCGCGACTTTGGCTACAACGTGCTGAGCAATTTTCCACGCACTGCCAATGAGCCACTGCGCGCGGAATTTAAGCAATTTCCTTGGCAAGACAACGCCGCGCATTTGCGCGCATGGCAGCGGGGCATGACTGGCTACCCATTGATCGACGCCGGCATGCGCCAGTTGTACACCACGGGTTGGATGCACAACCGCGTGCGCATGAATGTGAGTAGTTTCTTGGTGAAACATTTGCGCCAGCATTGGCTACGCGGCGCCGAATGGTTTTGGGAAACCTTGGTCGACGCCGACTTGGCCAGCAATTCCTTGGGCTGGCAGTGGAGCGCTGGTTGCGGCGCAGATGCCGCACCGTACTTCCGCATCTTCAATCCAATGTTGCAGGGCGAAAAGTTTGATCCACAAGGCGACTATGTGAAGCGCTGGATCCCGGAATTAAAAAACCTCTCGCCCAAATTTATTCATCAACCGTGGAATGCTTCAAGCGAAGAATTGCAGATGGCGGGGGTTGAACTTGGAAAAAATTATCCGCGTCCCATTGTTGATCATGTCCAAGCGCGCAATGGCGCGTTGGCCGCGCTAAATATGTGCAACGCATCACGCGGCGCCGCGCTTGATGCGGAGTGATCCAGCGTGCTCATATTGCGCTATTAATATTTTCAATGCATCAGCGCGCTGTGAGGCTTATTATCGCACCAAGAACAAGTACGATAGTGGGGTGCAAGCGAAAACTGCTCCATAGCAATGACGGCCATTTCCAATGGCCCCTATGGCGCTAGGCATACAACTTGCAGCAGCACACACTTGCAGGTATCGCACGGAGCCACCGCTAGACATTGGATTTGTCTGGCGCGTGCCCGCGATACTTGATAAGCGAATTCACATCAATCAGCGCTTGCGTAGGCAGAGTTCGCTGATTAGAATATTTATGGTTTTGCTTGTTCTGAATTCAAATTTTTCCGGAGATCTTAATCATGCTTCGAATGGCTCATTTGGCAATCTTATTTTGCATGTCATTGGTGGTGTTCGCTGGTCCAGTCGCTCTAGCCGGAAGTAACTCACCGACCGGGACCTGGGAAACTTCCATCACCGGCAAAGTCAATGGTGATAGTTTGACTGGGACCGCTTATATCGAGTTCCTCGAAGACGGCAGCTGCTCGGGCTACGCCGTAGTCAAGCAGTCAGACTATGATTTGAGTTTTTCAGGTTCTTGGACCGTGGTTAACAAGAAGCTGCTCGGATCACTGGAAGTGAATATTTCATCTTCCTACTCTATGGTGTTCGATATTTCGGGCTCCGCGTCAGCAGGCCGTTCCCTTTCGATCAAAGCATTGGGAGCTGCTTCGAATCAGTTCAAACTCTCCGGAAAGCCAATAGTGGCAATGCTGGATGTGTCAGGTAATTACCAAGGGCTTATCAAAACGCGTGGCTTGACTGGTCTGTTAACAGTTGATTTGGGGGCGCCGGATCCGGAAATGCCTGGTTTCTACACCATCAGCGGCGATATTTTCTTCAACGCATCGGGAACAGATTTGATTTCTGGATTTGCACTAGTAAAGGCAGACGGCAATTTCATTGCGGTCATTTTGAACGATAGCACTGGATATTCAGCCAGTATTTGGGGCAAGATCAATACTCGGGGCACGATCAGTGCATCAGGCCTCGATCTCAGCAATGGTTCAAAGATTCAAGTGAAGTTCTTTGATACTCCATTCTTTAATAGTTGAGCGAAGATTCGTTGGGTAAGGCCTGAATCACTTCGCGCTACATCTCTGGTACGACTCGGTTTCCGTCCACGTGACTGGACTGTTTCTTCGCATTGTCGCGCTGCTTGTCTTTCAGCGCATGACAAACACAATGCCGGATGCCATAGGAAATCTGTGCAGCATGAATAACAGAAGGCCAACTTCTCGAACGACTTACTGAATTGCGCTGAATATTTAAGTCTCGGCTGCCATGGCTTCAGAAAGAAGCTTAAATACGAACTCATTTTGACATCGCCAACTTTGCTCGGGGGGCGGATCATCTTTTTTCCCAGAGCAACCAGTCCCCGTGCGAACAACACGAAGGTAGTGATCGCTGCCAGTTTGTGAATATGACGTTGTTCATTTGGTCTCGGCAAGGACGCAGGCCATCAGTTTGGTCACTGCGCTTGAGGTGATATTGGAAATAACTGAGATGCGTGAAAAGTTTGATCCGCAAGGCGACTATGTAAAGCGCTGGATCCGGGAGTTGAAAAACCTTTCGCCTAAATTTATTCATCAACCGTGGAACGCTTCAAGCGAAGAATTGCAGATGGCGGGGGTTGAACTTGGAAAAAATTATCCGCTTCCAATTGTTGATCATGTCCAAGCGCGCAACGGCGCATTGGCCGCGCTGAAAATGTGCAACGCATTACGCGGCGCTGCGCTTGATGCGGATTGATCCTGCGTGCTCGTTTCGCACAATGAATATTTTCAATGCGCCACCGCGCCTTAGCATGTACGCACTCCCATGAATACACCAACAACTCCCTCAATTCCCAAGCGCGCCCGACTGCGTCCTCGCACAATCATTGGCATCTTGATCGCCGCTGGTAGCGCGGTGACCGTCATTGGTTGCGTGCGCCAATCAGGCAAGGTTGTATATTTTCACGAGGCAGAATTGCCGCAGGGATGGCCGCTCTTGACTGAAGTTGGCGTGGTCGAAGTGAAGGAATATCCCCAGTACCGCGAGGCAGTCGTGACCAAGAATGATGGCGCGGGCAGCGACGAAAAGATGGGATCGATGTTCGGCACGCTGTTCAGTCACATCTCGAAAAACGACATTCCAATGACATCTCCAGTTGAGATGGAATATTCACAACAGGATTCGCGTGCGATGACTTCGATGGCGTTTCTCTATCGCACAAGCGAAACGGGAACTTTGGGAAATGACGGCCAAGTCGTGGTGCGCGAGATCGCGCCGCGCACATATGCGAGTGTTGGTGTTCGCGGCAGTTATAACGACAAGAACTTCGAGAACGGATTGGCAACCGTCAATGCTTGGATCGCCGCGAATCCGCAGTGGCGCGCTGATGGCACGCCGCGATTCTTTGGTTACAACAGTCCGTTCATTCTTTGGTTTTGGAAGTACGGCGAAGTGCAAGTGCCAGTCGTTGCGAGCGCGAAGACTTCATTGTGAATGGAAATCACGTTGAAGGTGTTCACCTGCAATAGTTGTTGGCGGCGGCGATGCTATGACATGCAACATGCAGTGAGCCCTGAACACGACAGCGCCCTGGCCAATAGCCAGGGCGCTGTGAAAGTGCATGCAAATTCATTGGAGCCAACGGCTCCGCTGACATCAGACTGGTCAGTAGCCAAAGTGGAGGAGCACCAAGCCCAGATCGGTATTGTCCAGTACGCCGTCTTTATTTAGATCCTCTGGACCAGGTTCCGATGCGGGGGGGTACACGCCGAATGCAAGGAGCATTTGGCTCAAGTCTGTGCTGTCGGTATCGAAGTCATTGCCCAAGTCACTATCTATGGTAAACGGAGTAGGAGGAGGAGGAGCAAGAGTTCCAAGATATGTAATTGTGACCGTTCCTCCGAATCCGTTGGTGGGGTCTCGGTTTCGTCCAACCTGACAGTGTCTCTCGCCTGGCACCACGAACGGTATCATCGCACCACAAGTACCATTCGCTGATCTATTTGTTGGCGGTGTCAATATACAGTCGTTACAGTTGTACGGGAATACACCGCTCAAATTCTGGTTATCATCCTTGGAATTGGCAATATCAACCCACGAGTTGTGAATCTGCCTGACGTTCAGATCACTGCTAGGTAAGTCTCCATTGTACCAATTTTTTCCACTTCCAGGGTCATAGTCCATTTGTATCGTTGTATTGGCGCCGTTTACACAGCTAATGTCGGCGCCTTCTGGCATTTGGGGGGTGCTAATTGGGATATTCAGGGTGAGTTCAGCTGCGGTTACGCCATTAGGGATATCGTCACCAGGCTCGCCAGCTGTGTCGCTCGCACAGCCTTGGTTCATATTGAGCCCGCATGGACACTGATGCTCGCGCACGAAACTGATCAATATCCCATTAAGCAATCCGCCAGGTTTTGTCGATGCGATAGTTACAGTTTCGTTAAAGGGCAGATTAAAAAACCCCGCTTCCTTAGGGTCTAAAGGCGTTTGAATATAAATAACAGAACCATCGCTGCGTTTTACCGTCAATTCATGGACATCATAAACACAATCTTCAGGTGGCCAAATATTAACAGCAGGAGGTAGCTGCACCTTTATCCAGACTTCAACAGCAGTGCTTGCATTATTTTGATTTGTAACTTGAACAACGGTGTTAGGGTTAGCAGTGGCACTAACTGTGTAGGCCTGTTGCATGCTGGTGAAGGAGGGTTTTGCTGTCCAACTATCTATCGGATATGTAGCGCCACTGGTTGTTGTCCCGGTTCCTAACCCAGCATTCACATTGATCTTCCAGACTCCATACGTCGCCTCCGTTCCCTTTTTGTATAACTCGTTGACCGTCGAGAATACCGCCCCACCTAGAAACAGCCCACCTTCATTTGCAATCTTGAGCGTCGCGGCAAGCTGATCTTTGTACCAATCGCCTTGCTGAGTTTCGTTCTGCACAAGGGACGGGGGTACAGGGTCGATAGCCCTACCCATCTCAAACAGACAGAATTTCACGTCGTGGACGGCCGCCGGGAAACTTGTCTCTGCCCATGGACCCAGATCGGAACCGGGATTGAAGGTGTTGACTGAGGCGATGAAGCGGTTAGTAAAGACAGTGCTGAGGCCCGCAATATTAAAGGCGTCTTTCAGCATCAAGACTGCACCCGCGCCTTCAACGGCGGTGGTCGAGCCGTTAGCTCTGTAACTGACGGGAGAGGTGAAGGCGATCCGCTCGATTGCCGGGATACTCGCCCTATCCTCTGCTGCAATAATGGCTTGTGCAGTCTGCACGATGCCCTGCGCGGTCTGCGGTACGTTGTCCTCGTTGAACTCATTACCCAGACTCCACATTACCACTGCGGGATGGCGCTTTCCGTTGGGGTAGACCTCTCTGACGAAGTTGTCGAACCAGACTGTGCCATTCTGCACGTAAAGGGGGCTATTATTTTGTACTTGCAGCACATACCAATTGGAGATAGGAACGGCTACAGAGATAGACTTAGTATGGCAGTAGTCGAGGAAATTAGCGTGATTGCGGTTCATTGGGATGCCCGGCTGGTTCCAGTCGTAGAAATGCAGGAAGTTGACTCCCGCCGAGGCGAGGTTCCCAATATCGTCCCGCCCATTATTCGGTCCCCATAACTGTTGAAAGTCATCATTGGTGAAGTCGCTGTCGGAGTAAATACCAGTTCCGGTCCCATCGTAGTCATTGGGAACCGGTTTATAGATGATGCCTTTCAAAGGGCGTAGATCAACGACACGTTGAATTGCACTGTTTGCAGGGTCGCCTAGCCGAGCGTGATGGATAGACATTTCTGTGGGGATTTGAAGCCCGACGCCACCATTACCGCCATTGGCCGCAGGGACCGTTACTGCCACCCAACCAAGCATTGATGCCAACACGATAAATGTAATAAAACATTTTGCTTTCATAATCTGTATCTCCTATAATGTAGTTTCAAGTCTTGAAAATTAAGGTAACCCCATTTTTTGAAAAGAACAGAACAACCTGCCCTTTGAGTGATTGAAATAGCCTATAACAAACACAATTTCAACGGCTATCAATTTCTAGACATTTATAGGCCCTAGAATGTATTGAACTTAATGCAAGAATTTCAAATTGCAATTAAAAGTTGAAATTTATCGGATTATTGGTGTGAAAATTGCATTTCTACTTGATTAAGTTCCTGGCAAAGGGCGACATGCTGACAGTCGAGCTTATATGCCACCATTTCGCCATATTATTTTTAATGCAATAGCGCGCTGTGCGGTTGATCATCGCGCTGCGGATTGCGCAGCCATCGCCACCATTCACGAAGCGCCAATAGCGAAGCCAAACCCGCGACCGCAAGCACGCACCACACCACATTCACGCCGCCGCCCATTGCCACTCCCGCCAAACTTGCGATGGGTCCAAGTAAATATCCGCCGCCAACCAGCGCTTCAAAAGTTCCGGCGTCGCCCACATCGCCGTGGCCAACGCTGAGCGCGTAATACAAACTTGCGTAATACAAAATGGCTTGGCCCGCGCCGAACGCCATCAAGCCAATGGCGAGCACCGGAAGTGAATTGGCAAGCACCGCCGCAGCGAAACCAATCGTCATCAACGCGGCGCCAACCGCCAGCGTGCTCCAGCGGCCATGCCAAAAGTGAAGCCGCCACATGCCGGTGATGGTGATCACGCGCATGGTTAGCCATGTCGCCGCAACAGGCGTGGCCAACACTG
>CANJIC010000102.1 GCA_947474205.1 Planctomycetaceae bacterium
ACCAAAGGGTCAAGGCAAGGGCTACTTTGAGGATCGCTATGTCAGTTCGTTTATCGCGGGAGCGCCGTTTGAGAATCCGCGGATTGTGTGTTTGGTTGTGCTTGATGATCCGGATAAATCTAAGGGACATTACGGCGGTTCGATCGCTGGTCCAGTGTGCCGCGATATGGTTGATGAAGTTTTAAACTACATGGGCGTTGAGCCAGATCAGGGCGAAAAACAAGGCAAACTTGCGGTGCGTGAGCGCGGCGAACCCGATCGACATTGAGCATGCAATGTGCATTTGCAATTTGAATTGTCGACTTTTAAATTGACAGACAGCGCCGCGCATTGTTCGTGTGCGTTGTGACTTACACGTCAAGCAACAAGCGCTCTGGGTTTTCAATGGCGTTCTTCATGTCCACTAGAAAACCAACGGCTTCGGAACCGTCCACAATGCGGTGGTCGTAGCTCAGCGCCAGATACATCATTGGACGAATGGCAACGTGGCCGGGATTTCTTGGATCCTCCACGGCGCGATTCTTAATGGCGTGCATGCCAAGAATTCCAGACTGCGGCGGATTCAGAATGGGCGTGCTCATCAGGCTGCCGTACACGCCGCCGTTGGTGATGGTGAATGTGCCGCCGGTCATGTCATCGACGGTGAGTTTGTTGTCGCGCGCCTTCACCGCAAGTTCGCGAATGGTGCGCTCCACTTCGGCAATTGAAAGACGATTGGCGTTGCGCAGAACTGGAACCATGAGTCCCTTGTCGGTGCCAACGGCCACGGAGACATCGATGTAGTCGTGGTACTCAACCTCGTCGCCAATTATGAACGCGTTGAGGCGTGGATACTTTTCCAGCGCTCCCACCACAGCCTTCACGAAGAAACCCATGAAGCCCAAGCTTGTGCCGTGGCGCTTTTCAAATGCTTCCTTGTGCTCGGCGCGCAGGCGCATGACTTGGCTCATGTCGGCCTCGTTGAAAGTGGTCAACATGGCGGCGGTATTTTTTGCAAACACAAGTCGTTCAGCAATGCGCTGGCGCAATTTGGTCATGCGCTCGCGGCGCATTCCACGCGCGCCCGTTGCAAGTGGCGCCGACGTTTTTGCAGCACCCGTGTTTGGTGCGTTTACCGCCGCGGAATCGACTGTTTTTGCGGGCGCTGCCTGCGCATGTTCAACATCTGTTTTGGTGATGCGTCCACCAGGACCAGAGCCTTCAAGCGTGCCCAAATCAACGCCTTTGTCCACGGCCATTTTGCGCGCCACGCTGGTGACCTTTGGTTCAACAACGGCGGCGCTAGAAATTTCTTTGTGCGCGGACGCATTTTCTTTGGCGACTTGGATTGCCGCGGGTGATGCAGCGTTGCTTGGATTCTTGGCGCTTGCGCCAGCGGGACGCGTGGCCTTCTCGTCAATGCGCGCCACAACGGCGCCAACTTTCAGATCATCGCCAGTTTGCGCGGCAACTTTGAGCACGCCGGAAGCCGTGGCCAAAATGTCCAGCGTGGCCTTGTCGCTTTCAATCTCAGTGATGACATCATCTTTTTCCACCCACTCGCCGTCGCCGCGCTTCCACGCGCCAAGACGAACTTCGGAAATACTTTCACCAGGACTTGGTATCACAATGTCAATCATTCAAGTGGCTCCATGCTTGGGTGTGTGAAATGGTCAGTGCTTTGTGCCGGCGGGGGATTTGTCGGTTGATTCTTTGTCGCTCTTGTCGTTTTTGGCGGCGCCATCGGCAAGTGGAATTGCGCCAACCGCTTCGGCAAGAATGGCTTCTTGTTGATGGCCGTGCATTTTCAAACTGCCAACCGCGGGACTGGCGCCGTCGGGGCGGCCAATATATTTCACGGGTCGATCCGCGAAGAGATCGATCATGCGGCCCTGCACAAATCGCCATGCGCCCATGTTGCGCGGCTCGTCTTGCACCCAAAACACATCGGCCTTGGAGTGCTGCTGCAAATGCTTTTGAATTTCGTCGGCGGGAAACGGATGCAATTGTTCAACGCGCACAATGGCGATATTGGCGGACTTGCTCTTGGCGCGTTGCGCCACAAGTTCGTGGTAAATCTTGCCGCTGCAGAACAATAATTTCTGCGCGTTGCCCGCCGCTTCCGGCGCGGTGTCAGATATTGTTCGTTGCCACGCGCCCTTGGTGAATTCAACGGGCGCGCTTGAAGCCGCGGGTAAACGCAACATGCTTTTGGGCGTGAGCACAATGAGCGGTTTGCGAAACTTCACTTTCATTTGCCGACGCAACAAGTGGAACATTTGCGCCGTGGTGGATGGCTGGCACACCACCATATTGTTGACGGCGCACAATTGCAGGAAGCGCTCCACGCGCGATGAACTGTGCTCTGGCCCCTGGCCTTCGTATCCGTGAGGCAACAGCAGCACCAAGCCGCTTGATCGCTGCCACTTTGTTTCCGCGCTGGCGATGAATTGATCAATGATGATTTGCGCGCCGTTGCAGAAGTCGCCAAATTGCGCCTCCCACAAAATCAACATGCGCGGATCAGTGAGCGAGTAGCCGTACTCGTATCCAACAACGGCTTGCTCAGTCAGCGGGGAATTGTGCACGCAGAATTTGGCTTGATTTGCGCCGATTTCATTCAATGCGATGTGCGGCGCGCCAGTGTCTTGGTCAAACACAACCGCGTGACGGTGGCTGAATGTTCCGCGCTCCACATCTTGACCAGTGAGTCGAATGGGATGGCCCTCAAGCAGCAAAGTTCCGTAGGCCAGCAATTCCGCAAGGCCCCAATCCACGCCAACATCGCCGCCAAGCTTGCCGCGGATTTCTAAAAGTCGAGCGACATTTTTGTGAGTGGCAAAATCTTTGGGGACATTTGCAAGCGCGGCCGCAATTTCTTTTAGGCGGTTTTCTTTCACACCTGTTTCAATTGGCGTATCGGAATACGCCTCGGTCAATCCAGCCCAAATATGGTCGAACGGTTTCTTGCCAGGAACCACCGGCGTTTTCTTGGTGCGCGTTTGCGCCTCATCCATGCGCGCGAACAAATCGCTCTTGAGGTGTTCGACTTCATCGGCGGTGACCACACCTTCTTGTTGCAGACGGTTTGCGTAGTGAGTCATGGCCGTGACTTGCTTGCGCACCAACTTGTACATCAGCGGCTGCGTGAATGACGGCTCGTCGGTTTCATTGTGGCCATTCTTTCTGTAGCACCACATGTCAACCACAATGTCGGTGCCAAAAGATTGGCGCCATTCAATGGCAAGACGCGCGGCCCATGCGCAGGCTTCGGGGTCTTGGCCATTCACATGAAAGATGGGCGCGTTGGCCATTTTTGCAATGTCGGTGCAGTAGCGGCCGCTGAATAAATCCTTTGAATCCGTGGTGAAACCCACTTGATTGTTAATGACCACATGAATGGATCCGCCCACGGTGAAACCAGGCAGCAACATCATGTTGAAACATTCGGCCACAACGCCTTGGCCCGGAAGCGCGGCGTCGCCGTGAATAAGAATTGGAACAACACTGGTGCGGTGTTCGGTGTCGTTGGCAAGTCGTTGCTTGGCGCGGCAGCGACCCATGACCACGCTTGAAACAAATTCCAAGTGGCTTGGATTTGCGGCCAGCGTAATGTGAAGCGTTTGTCCACTGGTGGTCTTCACATCGCTTGAATAGCCCTGATGATATTTCACATCGCCGCCACCGGACAGAAAGTCCTCCGTCCAAGCTTCGTCAAACTCGGTGAAGATTTGGTCGAATCGTTTTTCCAAAATGTTGGCCAGCACATTCAGCCGGCCGCGGTGCGCCATGCCAAAAGAAAATTCGCGCACGCCAAGCGCGGGACCTTGATCAACGATTGCGTCAAGCAGTGGAATTAGACTTTCGCCACCTTCTAGGCCAAATCGCTTTTTGCCAATGAAACGCTTCTCTAGGAATGATTCAAAACCCTCCGCCGCGACAAGTCGTTCCAGCAAGCGCTTGCGCACAGAAACATCAAATTGTGGCTGATTGCGCACGCTTTCCATGCGTTGCTGAAGCCAACGGCGTTGCTGTGGATTTTGTACATGTTGATACTCAACGCCCACGTGGCGGCAATATGTTTCTTCCAGAAGATTAATGATCTCGGTCAGTGAACTTGGATTTGGAAGTGGCAGCGTTCCGGGATCAAACGAGGCGGCCAAATCATTGTCGGTCAAGCCGAATGATTCAAGCTGCAACTCTTCTGGAAATGGACGCTCCACGCCAAGTGGATCAAGCGCCGCCGCCAAATGTCCAAGCGTGCGATAAGCGTCAATGAGGCCGGCGACTTTGCTTTGTGAGCCGTGGGTAATTCCAGTTGCGGCTGGAACAGCGGACACGGCGGAAGTCGCAGATGATTTTTCGTTGGTGATCGGCGCGGCATCAGCGGCGGGATTTGGCGAGCGCTCAAAGCCAAGTTCAAAGCCCTGGAAAAAACTGCGCCACTCTTGATTCACATTCGCGGGGTCGCGCTGCCAATCGGCATAGAGCGCCTCAAGCAACGCGGGGTCAAGACCATTGACCGATGCGGCGGCGGAGTACGGTGACGGGGAAGGATTAGAAGAAGGGCTGTTGCTCACTGAAGAATGCTCCAAATGTCGCTTTCAAAGATAGTGCTTTTATGGCGCGGCAAACGTATGAAAAACGGATTGACAGAGTGCCTGTGAAACAGAGCCATATTAGCGATATTTGCCCTTGAAAGCGAGCGGAAGTGCCGTTTATGTTTAGAGCAACGCGACGGGATCAATATCAACCGCGCACACTTCGCCACTTGGAAAGATGGACCGATTGCGCGCCGCCGCCATAAGGCGCTGCAAGGCACTGGCGTCCGTGGCCAAGATTTCAAGTTGAATGCGAAAGCGATCGGCGATGCGCGCGATGGGACACGGCAGCGGTCCGCGAAAGTGCGCGCCCGTTGCTTCTGGCAAACGCTCAAGCGCGCGGCGAATTTCTGAAACAATGTTTTGCGCAGTTGCAAGAGTTTCATGTTTCACAACAATGCGCGCCATGCGCCGGTACGGTGGCAAGTCGAATTGTTTGCGCGAGGCAAGTTCTTGTTTTGCAAACTCCTCAAATTGGTGCGCGGCCGCTAAGCGAATGGGAAGCGCGTCGGGTTGAAAAGTTTGCACAATGGCTTGCGCGGTGCCGGCGCCACGGCCGCAACGGCCCGCGACTTGGCTGACAAGTTGAAAGGTTCGCTCCGCCGCGCGGAAGTCTGGCAAGTTGATCGCGGTGTCGGCGTTGACCACGCCAACCAGCCGAACATTGGGATAATCAAGGCCTTTTGCGATGATTTGCGTGCCAACCAACACTTTCGCCTCACCCGAGGCAAAGCGTGCGAGCGCTTGATAAATGTCTTGGCTGTTCTGCATGGTGTCGCCGTCCACGCGCAGCACCGCGCCGGCTTTTGCAAGTGCTGGATGCACATGCGCCAATTCCTCCTCCACGCGTTGCGTTCCCAAACCAAACACGGTCACTCCCATTTTGCATGAAGGACAAGTTTGTGGAAGAAGTTGCTCGGTTAAACAATGATGGCAACGGACAAAGCGCGAGCGCGGGCCGGTGTGGCAAATCATTCCAGTATCACAATGTTGGCAGCGCATCATCCAGCCGCAACGTGCGGCGCAGGAAATCCAATTGGCGTAACCGCGGCGGTTGAGAAGCATGAGCGCTTGCCCGCCATTCTCAATGACGTACGCCAAACGATCCGCCAGGCGCGCGCCAAGCAAGTGCACGCGCTTGTCGCGAAAGTGCTTCATATCTTCGGAAAAATCAATGATTTCCACAGTGGGCGTGACCAAGCCAGGCGCGCGCTCTGGCAAGCGATGCAGCGTGCTGATGCCGCGCTCGGTGGCGTTGAACCAACTTTCCAAACTGGGCGTGGCGCTTCCAAGCACCACTGGACACTCCGCCATTTGCGCGCGGCGAATGGCGACATCGCGTCCGTGATAGCGCGGCGCTTGATCTTGTTTGTATCCAGAAGAATCATGCTCCTCGTCGACCATGATTAAACCAAGTGCGCCGTCTGGCACTGGCGCGAAGATGGCGCTGCGTGCACCGACAATTATTTTTGCTTCGCCGCGCGCCACCATGGTCCACTGTTGATTGCGCTGCGCTGCGGTCAAGCCCGAATGCAAAATAGCCACGCGGTCATTTGGAAACCGCCGCAACACGCGCGCCGTAGTTTGCGGCGTGAGTGAAATTTCTGGAACCAACAAAATGGCGGTTTTGCCCGCGTTTCTGCACAATTCTATCAGTTGCAAATACACTTCCGTTTTTCCACTGCCTGTGACGCCAAACAAAAGATGCTGCGAAAAACCCGCGGTACTTGTGGCGTGAATGGAATTCACCGCCGCGCTTTGCGACGCGGTGAGAGCGGGGCGGTCCTTTGAAAAATCACGCGGCGCATTCTCTGGCGTCAGCGAGCCAGCTTCCACGCTGGAGCGTTTCACCGCGCTGACAAACCCAACCTTCATGAGCGCCGTCAACGGAGCACGCGTTGCCACCGCGGCCTTCTTTAAAAGTTCACGCGACTCAATCGGAAGAAGTTCTGGCGGTGTGTCGCGCAACACTTGTAAAATTCGTTTGTGCGCAACTGAAAGACGAATTGGTTTTGGTGCCGTTCCAATTTTTCCAGCCTCATCGCCCCGGGTCGCAAGCGCATCCACATTTGTATTCTTCTTTGCACCACGCGGTGTTGCCAACGCCGACGCGCTTAAAGCCTGCGCGCCCAAATCGGTTTGATCAATCCATGTGGATTCAACGCGGCCAATGGCTTTTTTAACCGCAGCTGGTAGCGCGCCCGCCAGCGCCACGCCAAGCGGACAGCAGTAATACACGCTCATCCAGCGGGCTAATTCAACAATTTGCGCGGGCAACGGGTCGGTGTCTTCTATTGAAAGAATGGACTTCATGCGCTCCGGCGCAATGGAAGCGGCTTGCTCTGGCGGAATTTCTTTCACCACCCAACCGAATGTGCTGGAGTCACCACGACCAAGCGGAACTTTCACGCGATGACCAACGCCCACGCGCAAGAGCGACTGCGGCACGCCGTAGGTCAAGCCGTCGGGATAGCGATCCACGCCGCGCTCCACGGCCACAAGAATGTGTTTGCAAATAGGTTCGTCGTACAGGCCGCGCATGCTGCGCCGCTTACGCCGTG